>CAYFFE010000044.1:0-26824 GCA_964342265.1 uncultured Cellvibrionaceae bacterium
GCTATTGCAGTGCTTTTAATTTCTAACCCACAGCTATAAGCAAAAAGCTAGGCAAAAACAGCCCCGGCCATAATGGCTTCGATGGCGTCAGCTTCTTTGGGCACCGCCGAGGTTAGCACCTCAAAACCGTTGGTAGTGACGAGTACATCGTCTTCAATGCGAATACCTATGCCGCGCCATTGCTCGTCGACGTTATCGTTGTCGGGATGAATGTAAATGCCCGGCTCAATGGTTAAACACATACCCGGTTCCAGCACGCGCCAATTGCCCGCCACTTTGTAATCGCCCACATCGTGTACGTCGATGCCCAGCCAATGGCCGGTGCGGTGCATGTAAAATTCGGTAAAGGCTTCCTGCTCGATTAAGTCGTCGACGTCGCCGCTTAACAATCCCAGCTCAACCATGCCCTGAGTTAGCACGCGTACGGCAGCCTCGTGGGGGGAATTCCAATGATTGCCCGGTTTAACTTCGGCAATGGCCGCCAATTGCGCCGCTAACACAATGTCGTACACCCGTCGCTGGGCATCGGAAAACTTGCCGTTAACAGGAAAGGTGCGAGTGATGTCGGAGGCGTACATTTGGTATTCGCAACCGGCATCGATTAACACCAAATCATTTTTTTCCATTTTTTTGGTATTTTCGATGTAGTGCAAAATGCAGCCATTTTTACCGCTGCCCACAATGGAAGCATAAGCGGGAAAATGCGCGCCTTGGCGGGCAAACTCGTGTTCGATTTCCGCCTGTAATTGATACTCGTACAAGCCGGGCTTGGCCAGTTGCATGGCGCGCACGTGTGCCTCGGCGGCAATACGAGCCGACTCGCGCAAAATTTTGATTTCGCCGGCGCTTTTAAACAAACGCATGTCGTGCAGAAAGTGATCCAAATCTTGTAGTTCACCGGGTGGAATGGCTCCGTTGCGTTGATTGGCGCGCAGCGCATTGATCCAGGCCATTACTCGGCGATCAAACATGGCGTCGCGGCCTAAGCTGTAATAAACGCGCTCGCGGCCTTCTAGCAACCCCGGCAAAATTTCATCGATATCGCCGATGGGAAACGCATCGTCGGCACCGAAATTGGCCATGGCCCCTTCCGGCCCCTGGCGATAACCGTCCCAAATTTCTTTTTGTCGATCTTTGTCGCGCACAAACATCACGAACTCGCCATGCTCGCGACCGGGAATCAACACCAACACCGCGCCCGGCTCAATAAATCCGCTCAAATAATAAAAATCGCTGTCGGGCCGAAAGGCAAATTGCGTGTCGCGACTGCGAGTTTTTTCTTCCGCAGTGGGCACGATGGCGATGGAGTTGGGCTCCATCATGGCCATAAGTTCTTTGCGGCGGCGGGCGAATTCGGCGTTGGTTAATTTTGAGCTCAACGTAATATCCTTTAATGAATCACAGGTTTGCGGTTGGGATGATCGAGCAACTGGGCGATGTCTTCGTAGACATTAAACACCGCCACTCGAACATATTCCAAAATTTCGATCAAGTCGTCCAGTTGTGCCGCCTGATCATCGGTGGCCAATTGGCTGATGGCCGCCAAATCCTGCAGCAATTCTTTGCAGTCTTCGCTGAGCGAGTTATTTTTTAAATCCACACTGGCAAAACCCGCTAAAAACCCGGCCACCCAATCGCTTAATGCGCGAATCAGCAGCGGCATTTCCACCTCCAGCGGCGGCAACACCAGCTGAAACTGGTAATCGCGCGACGACAACTGCTGCTGAAACAACTGAAACAGCTCGCTGGCCGTGGCAGTGAGCACTTTCGGCACCTCACCGGGCACATCCAGACTCTCTTTGGCGGTATCCAGCCATTGTTCGGGCGATTGCTGAGCGCAAATAGTGCCCACCAATAAACCGTGAAATTCGCTGGCACCGATAACGGCGTCATGCTCGGCCAGCAGTTGCTCCAGGGGTTCGTAGAGATTGCCTCTAACGTTGTCGTTCATAGTGAAGGGCTCATTCTTGTGCTTTTTTATTGGTAAATTGTGATGAGTGGGTCGGCCGTTTATGGGCCGTTGCTAACTTTTAATGGCGATTAGCTGACTATTGGCTGCGCGCAGTTGCGCGTTTTCTGCACATAGATTGCGGGGGTTAATGCATAAACTACCCCCCACACCAGGACTCATCAACCGCCATGCTAACATTTATGGCACCGTTCGCACCTGCTACCATGCGCTTAAACCGTTTTGCTATCGATGCCATTGTCGCCTTTGTACAGTGCCAGCACTCTCCGTTGTGGCGTAATCACCGACAAATTGCCACAGTTTGGCTTTGAGTTAACAACCTGAGGCCTCAACGATTGACCGCGCCAGAGCGGGACAATATATTACCTGGGCTATTATACTTGCGAGTCGATAGCCTTTTTCGCAACAGCTGAACCCTATATTTATGTCCGGTAGCTCTACGTTCAATCAGGCCCTGCAGGCCATAGAATCCAAATTAGACGCGCTACTCCAAGAGCGGCAGCAATTGCTTCAGGAAAATCGCAGCCTGCGTCAGGCCGAGCAAAGTTGGCAGCAAGAGCGGGCCAAGCTGGTGGAAAAAAACGAACTGGCCAGAAGCCGTGTGGAAGCCATGATTGCCCGATTAAAAAGTCTGGAATCCGACGCCTAACCGAGGCCGAGAGTCTAATGAGCCAAATGCAAACCGTCACCGTGACAATACTGGGCAAGGATTACCAGGTCGCCTGCAGCAGCGAAGACAAGCGCAGCCTGATCGACGCCGCCGATCAGCTCGACGAGCGTATGCGCGAAATTCGCCAAAACGGCAATGTTATCGGCCTGGAGCGCATCGCTGTAATGGCTGCGCTCAACCTCAGCCACGAATTGATTCAATCCCAGCAACAAACCGCCCTCAACGAATCGCTGCTCGAACGAGTTACGAGCAAGCTCGACAGCTCGCTGCTAAAACAAGACGATTAATTTCTTAACAACCCCTAACGAAAATAAAGCTCAGATACAAGAGTTTTTCTCACGGCTGATTTCGCTATACTGAAAGGGCCCTGGTGTATTCGCCAGCCGACAAGTCCTCGAGCCGATAATGTAAACCATGGAAGTTGCTCGCAAATGTTGGTGTGCATGTCCGCGAGACGGAAAGCCTAATGCATTTCAGCGACCTCCCCCTTGAGCCCTACGGTTCAAGGCCAAGTTGGCAGCGGTACGCCGGGGCTCCTTCTTCGTGATCTATCGCCCCACTTATGCCCTTATCGCCAGAGCTTGCAACACTCAACACCCCCTCCCTCAAAGCCCAAAAGCGCCAAATTCGGCGAGAAAAACGTCGCGCTCGTCGCGCTCTAAACGCACAGCAGCGCCGCCGCGCCAGTCTCTCCTTAGCTCGGCGAATACGCGCCAGCCTGCCATTTATGCGCGCACGCCATATCGCACTCTACTGG
The DNA here is from genome assembly GCA_964342265.1 of uncultured Cellvibrionaceae bacterium. GTDB lineage: Bacteria > Pseudomonadota > Gammaproteobacteria > Pseudomonadales > Cellvibrionaceae > Halioxenophilus. The sequence continues at coordinate 3,397 of CAYFFE010000044.1, forward strand.
CCGCTACCCGAAGAAATCGATCCCACTGCACTGCTGCATACACGCGCGATGGCCGCGAAGAAACTCTGGTACTTACCCGTAATTACCTCAACAGGCATGAACTTCTACAACTACACCCCAGGAGCCACCTTACGCGCGAATCGATATGGCGTACCAGAGCCCGCCACACGCGGAGTAGCCCCCGTTAAACCCTGGATGTTGGATTTGGTCATCGTGCCGCTGGTGAGCTTCGATCGACAACTCACTCGCTTGGGCATGGGCGGCGGTTTTTATGATCGCTACTTCGAACAAAAGCAACCCGCCTTGAGCAGACCGTATTTTTTAGGAGTGGGATTTGAATGCCAAGCATCCGATCAGGACTTGCCCAGAGAACCCTGGGACATTGTGCTGGATGCGGTAGTAACGGAGGAAGGGTGGTACTAGGCCAGCACCACCCGCCGATAGAGCAAGGCGGGTGGTGACCGTTGAATTCTACTGGGTAACGCCCTGCTGTAGCGCAGTAGGCGGGGCAGATTCGGCTTTAAACAAATCGCTGGCACCCACGCTGGAGGCCAAAACACCCACGAGGAAAACAACGGCGGCAAGAGTTAGTACATCGCTTTTCATTATGAGCATCCTTACGTGTTTCACTTGTTATTTTTTATTTTTAGTTATAAAGATACAGCAAGCTTTATACCCAAAAACAATGACAACACCAAGTGATCGTTTGGAATAATCAGTGTTACAGATATATATAACCTGCTCAAAAAATGTTGCAAGTTTAAAAGAACCGAGATGCAATCTAGATCACACCAGAAGTGAGTAATCGCTTACATTTCGACACGAAACTTATTTTCGCGCAATTTTGTTGCAAATATTAGTAGATTTTCATTTGACAGAAGATTATTTGGCTACTAGCGACATATTTTTATTCTTTAAGGGAATATGTGGTGCACCATAATAGGGCATTGTTATGAGTGGCGGTGCTTTAGTATGGGACGTTAGAGAGTACTGAACGCTAGTCTCGAATGAAGTTGTTAGAGGGCGCAGCGTTAATTTTAAACGCTTGGCATATTGGTTGGTTACATTGGTTGGTGATGTAAAATAAAGCGTGAAACCGAACAAGTGAGCTTGCAGCTCCCCGACCCTTTTTGCTAAAACGGTAGCCACCACAAATAGCGTAACAATACCCATTAACGAAGCCAGGAAATTTGTCCAATCCGCTGCTTGCTCATGCTCGGTGACTGACCCCTTAGGTAACTGCCCCCTTAGGTAACTGACCGAGACTCATCAAACGACATATCGGCCACCCAACATACCAAGCACCGGCCTCAAAACAGAACTCCTAAATAGGTCAAAATCAAGAGCGGACGATCACCCCCAAAGAACTCAACAGACCTTTAATCGTATTCTCGGCTAATTCTTCCATTAGACAATACCCCAGCATAAAGCATCTAAAATACCTATCCACTGGGTTACTACGTACGAAAATTTCATAAATGTAACTCTGTGAAAAGAGCTTCTGTTTGCAGATACTAAACAATGTCTTCGATAAAAAATTTACAACCTGGCTTTAAGGCGAACTGACTATTGGATAATTTTTCTTTACTGCCCGGTATAAATTGACCGACCAACTCAAACTCCTCTAGCTCTGGGAACAGGTCTCCAGCCAAGAGCGCATCAGGTATGACATAGGATGGAGAGTCTTCAGTGCATTCCAAGTTAACATACAGGTCTGTTAATTTAGGTAAAAAAGAGCTTAGCAGATTAGAAATTGTCAAAACTGTGGGATACCCTCCATTAATACAAGTTACATAATCATCAATTTCTACAAATAAAGACTTTAATTTACTAAGATGGAACGGTTTATCGAGAATAAAATTACCATTGATCGATAAAACCTCTAAATTAGGCATTTTATCCAATAAATTGGTAATATTTCCCAAGTTTCCAAACCAGCAATGCGAGTTACTAAATAGCTGCCAAACGCCTATAGAAAATAATCTTAGATTCGGGAAACCTGGTGATTTTTCTAACTCGTTAATAATATCGCTATACTCCCTACCCTTGCCATTATTATACGAAGAGTTACCAATATACAAAGATTCAACGGTTGCAATAAAATTAGAGCCAACAAAACTCTGTACAAGCGCTTTACTCTCACTTCCCAAATAGAAATGAAACCTCGTTGTCGACTCAGGTAAATCAATTAAAGTTTCTCGGCCATATAATTTACTTTCTGGAACACCAAAGAAACAATCACCTATTGGCCAATTCCGAAAAGTCCCCTTATCACCCTGTATACACTTGATATTCGGCGGTATATTGTCAATGTCTTTAAGAAACTGATTCATAATAAAAACTTAAATTTTTGCTCTGTAGAAAGAGTAAACTACTGTGTGACAACAATTCTATATACATTTTTAGGTTTCATGCCCTCGGTATGGTAACGTCTCTGGGCTAGCAAACTATCATATCCTTTAGCTCGCTCATATGTTGAATACTTACAACCCCATCATCACGAGGGTAAATTACCGAGGGATCATAAAGTATTGGGCGCATCCTTGCCCGTTGTGCGGCTAAAATTCCTACCGGGCTGTCTTCTACTACAATACAATTTTGGGCGGGAACGCCCATAGCTTTAGCTGCATGTAAAAATATATCCGGTTCGGGTTTCCATGAATTAATTTCATAGGAACTAAAAACATTTTCATTAAAATAATGGGCGAGCCCCGTCAACGTTAATGCCTTGTTTATTTTTCTGAGCGGTCCGCTCGAAGCAACACAAACAGGAAGGTCTATTGTCGCTAGTAATTTCGCAACACCATCATTGGGTTTTAGATTTTCTTCAAACAAGACTTCGACCAGAGAACGATAGGTGGGTACAAAATCTTGTTTGATCTTAATGTTATATTCTTTTTCTATTGTATCTAGAATTAATGCTAATTTTCTACCACGAAATTTTTCCATCATTTTGTTAGCCGAAAGCTCAACACCATACTCCCTAAGTTTAATTTCCAATCCCAAGTTACATAGTAGCTCACTATCAACCAGGGTGCCGTCACAGTCAAAGATAATACACTGAGCCATATGAAATACTTTTAGGTAAATATTAATGACGTAATAAATCTAGGTTACTTGTAGGTTTTATAAATTAGTTGCCTTATAGCTACACTTAGATGTAAATACATCTGACTCCTTTAGTTGTAAACCTGTTGCAGAAGCAAACAGCCAACTCTTCACAGCAGCGACACACGACTCTTCGAAATAACCATCTACATCACAGCGCTTTATGTTGACATTAAACGGTCTATAATTTGGAACACTTTTCTTAGCAGAAATTGAAAATGATTTAGAGTATTCGTACAGAGAAAAAGTAACTTCGCAATATCCTTCAACACTTTCTTTGAAGGCACTCTCAGGATATTCAGGTTTTTTCAGTCGAATGGGTGCTAATGTTTTATCTGTTGTTTCCAGCACATTTTTTAAAAAGAAATCTTGATCTAAGTGCAACTTTTTAGGAGCTGCTGTGCAGCTTAATAGTGATGAAAATATCAACACCCCCAACAACCTATTTTTCACCACAATTTTCCTCAACTTTTATATCCATAAACAGGGAAGACAAGCAGCAAATACAGAAATAGCTCTTTTTTCCTACAGCTTCTATTATTAGCTAACCTATCTTCGTCTAAAGCTATTTTAAATTCAACATACCTAAGAGTTTATAAATTCTTCCCTCTACAACTCTCTTCTTACAAAACGCCAACGCAGAACTTCTATAGCTGCCACAACCAGCATCTCTGATGGCACCATATAAACCAATAGTATCCGCATAGAATAAATTGGGTAAATACTGATCCTTCGGTTAATAATTATTTTTGTGTTATTACTAGGAAAATTGAAGTCACATCCTTCCAGATTTTAATTATGCTTATACCACTAGCTTTCGCTAAATATTTTTCATGCTTTTTACCTAGGGCCCCGCCTGGCGGGACAACCCTCTTCCCATATGTAAAATGCCCGAATGAAATAGTAATTTAACTATCTATTTCTTTTTCTATGTAAAGATCAGAGTCGATAGTGTGACCTACAAATATAAAGAAGCTCTCATCTAAATTGTACTTTAACCCTATTGAAACAGACTTTCGATTATTACCCATTCTCGCCTCAAATACCGGAGGAGTTGTAGTTGTTCAATTTATTACAGGGTCATACATAACCACATAATTAACTTAAAATTTTTCTGGACAATATAAACGTCATACAATGGTGACACTGTACCCTCTAGAACTATTCCCTCAATCAAAGAGCTCATCAACAATAATTAAAAGCAGAGAATTTGTGTTTCGTTTTCTGTTTGCCCTATCTTTCAATATTATTGCCTGAGCTTCATTGCCAGATCTTTGCGCTTCCTCGGCCTGCTGATCCAAACTTCCTGCATCGAATCTATTCTGAATTACTTGGTCGGTAGTGGTACAGCCCTGTGCGAACAAACCTATATATGTTGCTGTCAAAATGTTCTTAATTTTCATTCAACTATCCTCTAAGCTCTGCAAAATTCTCTATACCGCGAATAAATTTGTAAAAAATTACTTGTCTACCATGTTCCCACTAACATTAGTACAGGTATCAAGGCAAGTCTCGCAACAAGTACCGGGACAATAACCTCTTCCCACGACTCATTAGTCGTAAATTTCAACACCGCGACCATGGACACCAAAGATAAAACTCCGGCACCTTTATGTGGGACTACTATAGCTAAAATACCAGCAACGGAACACGTAATTATAATGGCCCATAGTTTGAATTCCTTTTTCATTAATTTACCCGTTGCAAACAATATAAACGACCCAGCAAAAAAATAAACTAAACCGATGATGGTAGACTCCATTTACTATTCCCTAAAAATGTGCAGCATTGCCAGCAATGAATGATGTATAAGTGCAATCAAAATTTATCGGAAAAGCGGCTACGTCACCAAATTTCATCTAACAGGTCGATACCTAAATGTACCGTACTCGAATCCGCTATCAGACCAACCTTATGAGCTATCCAATTTTGGGGCATATTTGAATCGCTGGCAATGTGTGTCCGAAGCAACGTTATTAGCTAATTTAAAGAATATGTTAGGGTTTTTTCTATTACCAGGATATTAATTCACTAGCTTCAATGCGTAATGCGCTTCATTTCAAGCCCCTGAAACAATAAACTAGAAATTTTAAATGGTGCAAGCCTCTGTAAACTAATCGTATTAGTAGTGTACTAAGATAAATAGTTAATATAATAACTACCGGTAAAGTTAGTCGTAGTCTGTAGTATTACAATTTGGGTGCATTTTCAATTACCGATGGCTGGCAACTGAAGGAAGCTTTAAGTGGATATCCTCAATAAAAAATTTCTCATAACAGGTTCATCAAGTGGGATAGGTGCCGCCACCGCTCGATATGCCGCGAGCAAAGGCGCGTCTGTTATTTTAATTGCACGTTCTGAAGAAAAGTTGGAAAAGCTCTCTCGTGAGATTCGTGAATCAGGCGGCTCTGCCAGCTTTTATGCTGCGGATTTATCCGATTTCAACAGTGTTCGAGATGTTGCTAATCGGATTCAGCGAGAGCAAGGCACACCCGACATCATTATGAACAATGCTGGTATAGGTCAGTGGAAATATACACAAGACACCACACCGGAAGAAGCCCTTAGTATGATGTCTGTACCTTATTTGTCAGCATTTGCTATAACTCACGCATTTCTACCCAAGTTAATCGAGAAGAAAAGCGGAGTAATAGTAAACATGACATCCGCTGCCGCCTATATGGTATGGCCAGGTGCCGCCAGTTACATTGCCGCACGATGGGCGATGCGCGGATTCACTGATGCGCTTCGCTCTGAACTTACACCTCACGGAGTAAAGGTTATGCTCGTGGCGTTTGCGAAAGTGACGAGCGATTATTGGAAACATAATCCCGGAAGCGAAGCGAATATCCCAACGCGTCAATCCATGATCCCAGAACTATCTCCGGAAGCTGCGGCGAGGCATATAATTGCTGGAATCGATCAAGATAAGCAGCAAGTCATCGAACCGCGACAGCTGCGTTTTATTTTAGGTTTGTCGAAGTTATTCCCTGGAATGGTGAAGTGAGTAATTTAACATTGGGCAAATAAAACTCCGACTCCATTGCAAATAGCAAAAGACGCCTCATTTTTCGCCGGCCCTTCTATTTCAGCCATTCTAGGCCCCACTCCACGAAGGTGTACGGTTGTTTTATTTTTTTAAACAACACACTGCCCTTTTTTTCTAACCACGCATATACCATGGGCTTTCGCATAATATTTTTCAAACATATTTTTTAATATCGCCGCGACACGGGTAAGCACCGCAGCATTCAGATGATTTTAGTTGGTAGAGGTTTTAAAGTAGAGTTTCTCATCTTTATTGTCTTAAAATTCGTATAGAGTATACACCTCGGTAGAATTAAATCTTATCCCATACAATAAAGGACCAATTTTTTCTAACGCGGGCTCTCTCTTAAATTTAAGCCACCTGGAACCCTTCGGATAAATTACTTAAGACTCAAAACCCAACGTATTAAAAGTAACTTTTATCACTCACACTTAAGCAACAACTTACACCCAATTAAATACAGATTTTTTATTTACCTCACACCCTTAAAAAGCACAACATTCCTTATACACCCTTTACGCGGTTAATTCATTTCATATTGTATTCTCTCAAAAAATATTTAAAAAAACCTTTATCTGTCGCCCAATGAAAACCACGAACCCAATGAAATCAGGATGCACTGGGGTTTTCGATTTTTAAATTTGATGGTACAACACCCTTCACGATTGCCAGATACCAAAGCACCTCGGCAAAAAGTGCCACTAGAGATATACTAATTAACGCCCCAACAAAGCCGTATCCAGCCTTTATAAGAAAACCAAAAAAAGCGAAACAAGTGATAAATACAACGACCACTACAACAATCGTAACCAGTTTCTGCGTTGTAATTTTTTCAGAGCACTCAGAGCACTCAGAGCATTTCACAGTCCACGGAGTGGAACTCATCAATAAGTTCATAAATTTAAAATCTGAATTGCAATTTGCACACTTTGCCATAAAATTCATTCCTTAATTTAATTTGTCGCGTACAGCATAGCTGAAGAGTTACATCCAAAATAGTAATTTTTATAACCACTTGTCCTTGAAGAAAACTTCCGCCAACTAAATACAATTATAGCAAGTTAGATATAGAAACGTTCGATTTATTCGCAAACATCCTTAATTCGATAACATAACGTTTCGTTAGCTTTCTACTAGAATACCTGTCCCGCTTTTTCTAGCTACCACCCAATTCATTGCCGACTCCCGTGACGATAGCTATTTGTCAAAAAACCTATTACCCTCAAATCCTTACTTATAAGAATACGCTAAAAAATTAATTGTCTTTATTAGACGATCTTTAGTAAGAAATTATCAAGCAGTCTGGGCTCAGCTCCAGATAATTTAACTTTTCGAATATAGGCGGTGTAACGATAGCAATGATCACCCTGTCATCACCCTGTCATCACCCTGTCATCACCCTGGTCAAAAAATATTGTTTTATATCCACGCTGCTCAACCAGGCGCTGAAAACATTGATCAAAAAACTTTGTACGATTATTGTCTTCTATTGCTTGCAGTTTCTCATCGAACTCCAAAATCAAAGCTTTAGGTATTTCTTCCAGCCCATAACGTTTAAACAAATCAGATAAAAGCATTAAGGTGCTACTGTGGTAATGCTCTTTCCAATCTAAATCGATTAAATAGCCATTAGCCGAGAGAATTTGAACCATAAACCATGATGGAAAAGACTCCTTCATAGAGCCTGATATGGATTGTTCAAAACTTAAAAAATGATCAAACTTTTTGGGATAAGACTGCTGGAGACTAGCCACTAACTCACTATATTGTTGCTCGTTACCACAGCTTTCTTCAGCCTGTTCCAACCAGTCCAATACGATCGGTGATTCCTTGGAAATATCACCTGCAATTTCTTCAACTTGGTCCCAGATAGATCCTTCACCAAGTGTTCTAAAGGGCTCGGGCTCTTCAATCACAAGTAGTTTTCTCTTCTATTAGTTATATTCTTGCCACCCGTTGCTGAGCTTAACCCATCAAAGTAGCAGCCTATTGGTATAGTCATTACACGTTCATATAATCCCCCAAGTTTATCACACGCTTTTCAGCGCCAGCAAAATACAGCTTCAAACACTGCACAGGCGACAGTCTATTGTCGGCGCTAAGTCGGTGCTTTGCGCGATAAAACAGATCTATAGCTGTTTTCGATAAAATCCAAGCTTCATGCTCATTAATGAAAGTTACGGTGGCCCAAGATTGATTTTGTAATATCGGATTAAACTGTTAAATCAACATCCTTAGCGTGAAGATTTATGGTTCTCCCCAGCGCGCTAAACGCTTAACAGCAAACCGAGGTGTTGTAAGGGATGGATAAGTTGGTACTTGGCGACGAAGGTGTATTTTACTCGGGGGCTTGCGAAGAAGGGAAAGCGGGCGCAGTTTTATTAATAAAATTCGGGCGTATTATTACGCCCAATTTTTTTACGCTAAAAACAATTGATAAGCCGGATTCTCGGTTTCATCCCAATAGCGGTAGGATTCCAAACCATCCAGGTAGTCGTAGAGCGCTTGAGTTTCGTCAGGCTTGACTTGCATGGCGACTAAAATCCGAGCGAAGGCGCTGCCGTGGTTGCGGTAGTGGAATAGAGAAATATTCCAGCGCCCGGCGATGTGGTTGAGGAATTTTACTAATGCTCCGGGCCGCTCGGGGAATTGAAAACGAAACACGCGTTCTTCTAATTCTTCGTCACCCGTGGCGACCGGAATGTGGCCGCCCACTAAATGACGAATGTGCGCTTTGGCCATTTCGTTTTCGGTAAGGTCGAGTACTTGGTAGCCCTTATCGCAAAGTTTTTGCACCAGCTCGCGGCGATCGTTGCTGTTGGGCGCAACTTGCAAACCCACAAACACGTGAGCGGCGGAATCGCTGGCGTAACGGTAGTTAAATTCCGTGATGTTACGGCTGCCCAAATCTTCGCAAAAAGTTCGATACGCGCCCGGTTTTTCGGGCAGAGTAACGGCCAGCACCACTTCGCGTTGTTCACCAATTTCTGTACGCTCGGAGATGTAGCGCAATCGATCGAAATTGATGTTGGCGCCGCTGTCGATGGCCACCAAAGTTTGGTTGCGCGCGCCGTTTTGCTGCACGAATTTTTTTAAGCCCGCCAACGACAAAGCGCCAGCCGGTTCGGCAATGGAGCGGGTATCTTCAAAGATGTCTTTAATGGCCGCACTGATTTCATCGGAGTTGGCGGTAATTACGCCGTCGATGGTATCAGCCAATACACGAAACGGTTCTTCGCCGATTTGTTTAACGGCTACGCCGTCGGCAAAAATACCCACTTCCGGCAGTATCACGCGCTCGCCAGCTTGCATGGCAGCCGCCAAACAGGCGGCGTCTTCCGGCTCCACGGCGTAGACTTTAATGCCGGGGCGCACGTATTTGATGTAGGCCGCCATGCCAGCGGCCAATCCGCCGCCACCCACCGGTACAAATACGGCGTCGATATCGGCCGGATACTGGCGCAGCAATTCCATGGCCACCGTGCCCTGGCCGGCGATGACATCGGGATCGTCGTAGGGTGGGATGTAAATTAAGCCTTGTTCTTGCATCAGTTGGTTGGCGTGCGCTGCGGCTTCGTCGAACACATCGCCGTGCAGCACCACATTGCCACCGTAGCCGCGCACGGCCTCCACTTTAATGGCCGGCGTGGTGTTGGGCATAACGATTGTGGCGTTAATGCCCAGGTGTTGTGCGCCGTAGGCCAACCCCTGGGCGTGATTGCCCGCCGAGGCGCAAATCACCCCGCGCTGGCGCTCCTCAGGGGTTAATTGCAGCAGGCGGTTGTAGGCGCCGCGAATTTTAAAAGAGAACACCGGCTGCAGGTCTTCGCGCTTAAGCAACACTCGGTTGTCGAGTCGCTTAGACATGAGTTTGGCGTGGTCGAGCGGAGTTTCTACCGCCAGATCGTAGATACGCGCATCGAGAATGCGTTTTATGTAGGTGTGGGGCATAGCGCCTGGGCAATCCTGATTGCAATAAAAACGAGCATACTAACTAAGAATTTCAGGCAAGTCATGAATTGCGCGGCGGTTGTTCTTATAATGGGGGTCTCCAGCCACTCAACCCGTGAACAGAGCCCATGAATCAGGATCAACTTAAGCAAGCCGTCGCCAAAGCCGCCATCGACTACATCACCCCCAAACTCGAGAGCGACAGCATCGTTGGTGTGGGCACTGGCTCTACCGCCAACTACTTTATCGATTACTTGGCCGACATCAAAGGCCTGTTCGACGGCACCGTGGCCAGCTCCGAGGCCTCTGCTGAGCGCTTAAAAAGCCACAATATTCCCGTGTACGATCTTAACAGCGTCGATTCGGTTGCGGTTTATATAGACGGCGCCGACGAAACCAACCCCAAAAAGCACCTGATAAAAGGCGGTGGTGCGGCACTTACCCGTGAAAAAATCGTCGCCGCCGTGGCCGAGGAATTCGTGTGTATTGCCGACGGCAGTAAATGGGTAGACTGCCTGGGCGCTTTTCCGCTACCCGTGGAAGTCATTCCCATGGCCCGCTCGCACGTTGGTCGCGAGCTGGTTAAGCTCGGCGGCAACCCCGTGTACCGCGAAGGCGTTGTAACCGACAACGGCAATATCATTATCGATGTGCACGATATGCAAATCAGCGATCCCGTGGGATTGGAAGCTTTAATCAATCAAATTGTGGGCGTTGTAACCAACGGTTTATTTGCCGCACGGCCGGCGGATGTTTTGCTGTTGGGAACGAGTGAAGGGGTTAAAACGTTTTAAACAAAGCGAGAGAGGCAAATGCTGGGGGCCTCTCTTTGTTTATTGTAATAAGCTCTGATTAACTCATCCCTGAGTTAATCAAAGGACAGCATTGAAAATGTCACTGGATAAGCCACGTCCTTGTGGCTTTCTCTTCGAGCAGCTAAGCATTCTAAAAGTGCTCCCGGCACTTTTATTCAATTACCTCGCAAAATCAATAACTTACGCATATTGATTTTGCCTGCTTTGGGGATAAATACTGAATCGTTTAAAGATTTATAAAACATTCAGATTGGACTTTATTCTTTTTATTATTTTAAAGCTCGTATCATTGGAGAGCGATAAAACTAATTTACTCGCCAATCGGTCCCAACCAAAACTGCTGGAGCTGCTCAGTTAAAGCATGATCGCTATCGCGGTAATCGACAATCAACCCAACGGGTACAGCTCGACCTTGTTGCTCTGAGAATTCTGTTTCATTGGACGAGTAATAGTATTGTCCTTCGGTGGGCGAGTAATCCGGAGCACCCAACAAACTAATAACATCGTCTCGGTTCATTCCCTGATACAAATTTTTGTAAATTTCTTGGAGACTCGTATAGGAATTGGTTTGCTTATAATTTTCGCCAGACTCATTTAATGACGACGAACTAACTTGACAACCCATTAACACAAAAATCAAAAAAGACACTATCCGCAATTTACAAACCATATTAATACACTCTTATATATTTTAATTTAACGGTCGTCCAAATGAGAATCCTGACTCTCTTAAGAAATCAATAAAGCCCTGTAGGCTCCTTGCAGTTTCTTTTTGCACATGCATCAACACATTGAGTTGCTTTTTATTTTTTTTAAGCCTTAACTGTTCTCTTATCATTCGAAATTTAGTTGCACCTATTCCTTGTGGCTTTCTCCAATCCTCAGTGCCTATATCCCAATTATGAATTTTTAGAAACAAAGAATTTGCCACTTTTGACAATTCTGCATCTAAATTATTTGGCCACCCACCTGCACCATAGGGAGGTCGAATTTTTGTCGCATACACACCGGTCGTTTCTTTAATTATTTCTTGAGTTTTTCTAACCTCAAGCATTACTTGTTGCTCGCTGACACTACCAAGATTGGCATGACTCCATGAGTGATTTTGAATTTTATGGCCGTTATCAACTATCATTTTTGATGCGTTAGGGTTTTTTTCTACCTCACTACCTAGCACATAGAACTCAGCCTTAATATTATTAACTCTCAAAATAGTTAATATTTTAATAAGAGCTTCCACTGGCGCTGGCCCATCATCAAACGACAATATTATTCTTCTATCTTCCACTAAACCCCCTAATAAATAATTATTATACACACCGTATAAACAAATAATTTATTGATATAAAATCGAAGCTAAATAAACTAGCTTACTGACGAAACACCATACTTCAGGCACAACAATGATGGCTATTAGTTTATGCGCCAATATTTGTGACTTCCCACCTAAACCTGATTTTTTTGAAAGCTGATGAGCGAACTTTACCTTTGAATACAAACCGATATCAGGCAACCTAAGCACCTCCTTAATCTTCAACAATAAAGTCCATTTCCTTCAAAATATGTTAATTACGGGGAGCCTGCCGGTCAGGCTAAAATTACTCGCAGTTGGAATTGGGTTAGTACAAAAAATGAGGAAACGGTAGTTTCGTACAGAAATGGTGTATTTAGCTTTGTTTCGATTGCAGTTACAGCGCGTGAATCCTTGGCTCAGTTTGTTTCAGAACAAAAAATAATAGTGGAATACAATAATACAAGTTATCTAACTTGAAGATGCGGCAAACTCAGCACGGCCGAGTTTGGATAATTTTGTGCCCTCCAAAGATTTTAGTTTGCGAGAACACCGAAAAAGCACATGGTAAAAATTTACCAACGGGATTCACTGGCACTAATTGCGCCTGGGAAATCAAGAGAACATAGAAACATAACCTCGCCAAATCCTTAGCATAATTAACTCATACTTTAGCATTAGAAAAGTATGAGTTTAGTTGTTTTGTTATCGATATTCTTACTAAATTCTTGGCTCTCTTCACACTATCAAAAATTACCAGTTGGTTTATCGGTATTGTTCTGTAAGCTTTAGCCGTTATCTTAGAAGCAATTAGTACTCACAAGGTTCTGGCGTTGTTTATCTTACTTATTGAATCCGTGCTTTTGATATCGCCTCTTACTTATATTACAAAATATTTTCAAAAAACCCACGATTTATCCATTTTCTGGTTTTTCTGGTCAGTTGTTGTACCACGGCGAACCTACCGTCCAAGCCAAAGTTAATCGCAGTTGGGATGTGGGATGGCACAAAACATGAGAAAACGGTGGTTGCGAACGAAAATGGTATATTTAGCTTTGCGGCGATTGCGATTGTAGTACACGAATCATAGACTCAGTTTGTTTTTGTACAGGATATATCAGTCGAATACAAAGGTGTCAATTATGACATTTGGGTAAGCACAAAATTAAAATCCGGAGAGCTCAAGGAGTTTGGTGGCAAGCCGATAAATTTAACTAGTGAGGTTTCCAATGATTTTAGGCGGCTACATTTTGATAACGGGGAGCATCCCGGCATAAATTATTTTGGAAAACTAAACACAGCGATAAGCCCGTTAAATTATGAAAATACGTAATGAATTGTTCTTCGGAATCATTTCCATGCATAAAGCATTAGCGGCCGCGCTTCTATTTTGTGGATTGATGTTTCCATTATTAGGGTTTGGAGAAGTTATGGGATTTTTTTCAAAAAAAATTACGGTTTATCCATTTTCGGCGTTTTCTGGCCAGTTGTTGCATCACGGGGAGCCTGCCGGCCTAGCTAAAATTACTCGCAGCTGGAATTGGGATGGTACAAAACATGAGGAAACGGTGATTGCGGACGAAGATGGTGCATTTAGCTTTGCGTCGATCGAGGTAGAAACGCGTGAATCCTTAGCTCAATTTGTTTCAGAACAAGAAATATTAGTGGAATACAATGACACAAGTTATTTAATCTGGACATGCGGCAAGCTAAGCACAGCCGAGTTTGGTGAATTTGGTGGCCCCCCAAAGAATTTAACTTGCGAAATTACTGAAAAAATACATGGAAGAAAATTACCAATGGGATTTACTGGTACTAATTGCACCTGGGAATTATAGAGGCTATTAAAATATGACTACGCTAAATCCTTTGTTAGCATCCGAGCTTGCGTTAGGATCCTACAATGTAGTAAACAATTTCAAGCTTAGGCTTTTTCTTGAAAGCAGAAATGAGTTTTCCAATGAAACAGGCGACAGCTCTCAATCTTATGGAGAAGTAGGTTCTAGGTTGTTTAATGTTGCAGATGCCTTTGGGGTCTGCGTTAAAGGGACTGGCATCTATAAGAATGATTTATTTTTAATATTTCGCGGGTCAACAAATAGAAACTACGGCGCGGATTGGATCTCTAATGGACGTGCTGGTGTAAACACTTCAAAGACAGGTAGTTTAGTCCATATAGGCTTCAATCAAATCTTTAACAGCATGACTGATCAATTAGCCCGGTTTTTGAACGCTCATCGTTCTGCACATACCGTACATTGCATAGGCCACAGTCTTGGTGGTGCGGTAGCGAACCTGGCGGCTGATTGGATAGCCGATCATTATAGTTTTAATGTAAAGTTATACACATTTGGTGCACCGCGGGTTGGTTTTGGTAATGGCGGTTTTGCGTCTAAACTCTCTACAAAATTACTGCCGGAAAATATTTACCGAGTTTTTCACAGTACCGACCCGGTACCGATGGTGCCTCTCTTTCCATTTTTACATGCTCCGGCGTCTGGCCAAGCTTACTACGTTCCTTTTAGTGGGCTTACTATTAATATTTCTGCTCACTCTATGGAAAACTATATTCAATCTGTGGGAGGCCACACGTGGAATTTATTGTATCAACCCGCGCCAAACTTTTCTAAAGCGGCCATAAGGCATTGGTTGGAGGGCGATACAGAAAGCAACCCTCACAGCGTCGGCTTTTGGAACCGCTTGCACTATGCAGCATTGCACATTGTACAAGGTGTATTGACGGGCGTAGGCATCGCATTTTCTGGTGTATTAACCATAGCCGATTATATGGCTATTCTTCTAAAAAAAGGAGTAGAGCTTGCCGGTGAGATTTCCCACTGGGTATTTTTATTCGCTCGCAAAATAATGCGCGCTTTGGGAATGAAAGTGGTCGAAAGTGTGGAAGAACTTACCATTCAATTACTGCGAAATATTTTAAGACGAATTATTGGCCGAATTGCACGAGAGGCGACCAAGGCTATCGAGCGCCTGTAATGAGCCACTGAATTCAAAAGGTTCCCTAATTTTTAAATGCCTCTACAAACACTGCCATCGCGGTTTCACGCGCTAATGCATAGTCGATAATGGGGTGGGGGTAATTCCATTGTTGGCAATGGACTGCGGTTGGCTGATGGATTTTTTTGCCCGGCAAGCTCGCTAATTCTGGTACAAATTTGCGTACGTAATCGCCTGCCGGGTCGAATCGTTCGGCTTGGCGGTAGGGGTTAAAAATTCGAAAATAAGGCGCGGCGTCGGCACCAACCGACGCGCTCCACTGCCAGCCACCGTTGTTGCTGGCGAAGTCTCCGTCGATTAACTGCTGCATAAAAAAAGCCTCACCCAAATGCCAATCGATTAATAATAATTTTGTTAAAAACGCGGCGGTAATCATGCGTACGCGATTGTGCATCCAGCCGGTTTGTTGCAGTTGTCGCATTCCGGCATCGACGATGGGAAATCCGGTTTGGCCCTGGCACCAGCTTGCGAATAAATCCGGTCGAGCCCAACGGACATGTTCGCCGGCGGATTTAAAACAAAAGCCGCGACTTAATTTTGGGCGAGTGGCAATGAGGTGGCGATAAAATTCTCGCCAGATGAGCTCGGTTACCCATTGGCTGTCGAAACCTTCCGGGCCTTTATCGCTCAGCACTTGCTGCAAACACTGGCGCACACTAACCGCGCCCAAGGTTAAATAGGGCGAGAGTAAACTGGTACCGCGATGACCGGGAAAATCACGCGCCTCGGTGTAATCCAATAATTTATTTTCGCAAAAAGCGTTTAAACGCTTGCTGACGGCCGCCGCCGAACTGGGCCACAAATCCTTGCGATAGTCGCCACCAAATGGCGGCACCGTATCGCTTTTAATATCAAGCGGCGACTGCTTTTTGGGTTTGGGTAAGCAAGCCCAATGCGACGGCTCGCTGATTTGTCGCCAGCGTTTGGCAAAAGGCGTAAATACTTGAAAGATTTGCCCCTGGCCTGTGCGCACGCTGCCGGGCGGGTGGATTAAATCGCCGTGCAATTGCTGAACGCCAATGTTTTCTGCCTGCAGCGCTTTTGCGACCGCCTGATCACGACGGGCTTCGTTGAGTGGGTATTCGCAACTCCACCAAACAGTTTCTGCGTTTAATTTTTTAGCCAATTGAGTAAGGGCTTTGGGTAGGCCGGCGTATTCTGGGGTAACGATAATTTTAAGCGCAATATTCAGGGCCGCTAGGCGCTCCTGTAAAACCAATAACAAATCCCGACACAATCCTAGTTTGGCCGGGCTGTCGTTGTGGTTTTGCCATTGTTTTTTGGTAACGGCAAAGCAAGCCACCACTGGGCCTGCCTGACGTGCGCGGTAAAGCGGCGGGTTGTCGAGTAGGCGCAGGTCGTTGCGCAACCACACCAATTGCAGAGAATCAGTCATCAGATTTGGTTGCGCAGACCCAATTCCAACGGATAAGGATCGAGGTACACCTGCGAGCGAATGTAGTCGTTTCCGTAGCGATCCACGTAGTGTTTAATTAACGTGATCGGCACGGATAAATGCACAATGCCACGCCGATATTGGTCGATCACATCCACCAAATCGCGGCGAATTTCGCCGTCCACCGTGCGCTTTAAATAGCCGATAATATGCTGCAATGTGTTGCAGTGATTTTTACGAGTAGCCGGCTTGGCCAGCGCGGCCATAAAGCCGTGAATATATTCCTCGGCCACGACTTCGATGGGTCGCTGTTCGTGATTGGCCACCAATTGCCCCAGTGCCCGATAGGCTTTTTGCGAATGCGCCATTAAGGTGTATTTATAGCGGCTGTGAAAATCCACTAACGCGCCGGCGGAAAGCTTGGTTAGTACCGTCTCGCGCCAGTGGTGCAGCGCAAACACTCGCAAAATAAAATTCTCCCGCAACGGAGGGTCGTTTAGTCGCCCTTCTTCTTCCACGGGCAACAATGGATTGCGGCGCATTACCGCGTCGGCAAACACACCACGGCCTTTTTCTTCCTGCGGGTAGCCGTGGCTTGGGCTGTTGGGATCGTCGTTGTAAACCTTCACTTTAAAAGCCCCGCAACTGGGCGAATTTTTAATAAATATATAACCACATAAAGCCGATAACGTTTGCGCCGTTTTTTCGCTGTAGTTGTACATCGATTCGGTAACATCCAGGTTGGGGTCGTCGCTGCCCACAACTCGCGGCTTGGCGGGATCGCCTACCAGGCGAATGGTCGGCCGGGGTACGCCCATACCAATGGCGACCTCGGGGCAGTAAGGCTTAAAATCAAAAATCTCCGATAATACATCGGTGCAAAAGCGCGAGCGCTTGTGGCCGCCGTTGTAACGCACCGACTCACCCAACACACAGGCGCTAATGCCAACGGGAATATTTTTGGGATGGGCGCGGCCAGGCATTAAGAAAAACTCCAACGAATTTAATGATTGATGAGACTAACAGTGTAGTACGCAACTGCCTACTCGCTGGATGGTCATCGGCTGTACTGTTTGACAATGGCTGTACTGTTCGACAGGCTGTTTTTTCGACTGGCAGCGCAATCGACCAATTAGCGGGACTGATTATTGGCGTTAGTTTTGCCACGGGTGCGGCAACAATTCGATACGAAAAATGCCGAGGGTTTTAGGCGGAACCTCCGCGCTCCGAGCGCGGTTTTCGCCAATAATATCGAACACTAATCCCCGGCTAATGTTTAGCCGGGGAGCGAAGGACCCGGTGGCTGGCGGCCCAATTGTTGGGGGCTTTTATTGGGGGTTTCTTTATCGGAGCTTTGCGCAATCCCCATTAAGCCAAAGCGGCAAAGCGCAAAAACAACCGCCACCGAGCGGCCCATTAAGGGCAGTCGTACACTTCGAATTTTTGCGAGCCTTCGGTGGGCTCGGCCAAGGGCACAATCACATTGCCGCCCATCACCGCTGCATCGTTGCGCGCCAGTGTAGATAGCTCGGTTTTAACTTTTTTGTCGCCGCGCGATACAAAACCCACTTTTTGTACGCCGTTTACCGTAACCACACCCAAGCGGCGACAGTCGGCAGTGCTGGAATTAGCGCGAATATCAACGCTTTTACCTTTTTCGGTTAGCGATACAAAACTGCAACCGCCGAGCACCAATAACGCTGCGGCTAAAACAAAAATGCGTGATGGCATCGATTTATAACTCCTTAACAACAGTGGTCGAATAAAAACTCAAAACCGAGCCCGGGCATTTTTTTAGCAAAAACACCCGGCCGGAAAATGATCTGAGGGGATTTAAAATTTCTTGATGAATTCCGCAAGCTCCGCCTGAGCCTGAACCGCCTCGGGCAGCAGCGGCGCATAACCCTGGAATACGTGCGGCATGTCGGGCCAACTGGAGAAGGTGATATCGCAGCCCTGAGCTTTGGCGGCTTCGACGAAGCGCTGGCTGTCGTCCCAGAGGATTTCGGATTCTCCGGTTTGCACCAGCATGGGCGGCAGGCCCGACAAGTCACCAAATACCGGCGACACCAAGGGATCGGTATAGCTGGATTGCTCCTGCACATAATTGGCGGCAATAAACGGCAGTGCTTTGGCGCTTAGAATTGGATCGAGATCCGCGCGCGATTGAGCCGAATCACGGGAGTAATCCAAATCGGTGGCCGGCGACAGCACCGCCACGGCATCGGGCATGGGCTTTTGGCCCTGTTTAAGCGCCAACAAGGTGGCCAAGCTTAGGTTACCGCCGGCGGAATCGCCCATGATGAACAGCTTTTCGGCCTCCGATTTACCAGTGGGGCCGTTGTGCTGCAACCACTGGAAGGCATGAATGGCGTCTTCTAACCCGGCCGGAAAGGGAAATTCTGGTGCCAGCCGGTAATTTAGCGCCAAAATGGGGTAGCCGGTTAATTTGGCCAAGCGGGCAATCAACGGCCGATGACTGGAAGACGAGCCCGCCATCCAGGAACCGCCGTGCAAATATAATATACGGTGTTGCAGATTTGCGTTTTCTGGCAACACCCACTCCGAAACCAAATCGCCCACCAACACCGGTTTAACATCGGCTTCGATGGTCAGGATCTCGGGCGCGGCGGCAAAGTACATTTCTAGCAGAGCCCGCTTGTGCAGGGCGTGCGCGCCGCTGTCTTTGGATAGCTCGGCGATGCGTTTTAGATGTTCTACAACAACGGTTAACTCATTACTGGCCATGATTGGGATCTCGTTGATGACTGCGTCGGCAAATACCATGCGCTAAATTACCTCAGCACGGCCCCCGATCGCAACGATCAAGCCCACAATACCGGGCTTGGGTGTTGCCGGGTGTGTGCTATGATAGCGCCCCTTTTCGGGCGACCCCCATTGGACGGGGCCGCCGTTCGAGCAAACATTAGGCACCCGCAGGCTTACCTTGCGCTGTAGAGACATTCCCGAACAAGAGCGGCCAAGCCGCCACCGGGCCAGTGGGTTAATGCCTTTTGCTGCTCTCTCACTAGTACAGAGGTAGTTATGACCGATACGTCCCTGGATAAAGACAAGATCAAATTTGTACTGCTGGAAGGCGTACACCAATCGGCATTGGATACGCTCACCGAGGCGGGCTACAACAACATCGATTACCTTAAAACTTCTCTGCCCGAAGAGGAGCTGATCGAGCGCATTAAAGACGCCCATTTTGTCGGTATTCGCTCGCGCACTCAGTTGACTCGCCAGGTGTTTGAAGCGGCCGAAAAACTGGTGGCCGTGGGTTGTTTTTGCATCGGCACCAATCAGGTAGATTTGGAAGCAGCACAAGAACACGGCGTAGTGGTGTTTAACGCGCCCTTCTCCAACACCCGATCGGTGGCCGAGCTGGTTATCGCCGAGGCAATTTTGCTGCTGCGCCGAATCCCCGAGAAAAACTTTGCCTGTCATCGCGGCGGCTGGAAAAAAACCGCCAACGGCTCGTTCGAAATTCGCGGCAAAACCCTGGGCATTATCGGTTACGGCGCTATTGGTACTCAGGTGAGTGTACTGGCCGAATCGCTGGGTATGAACGTGCAGTTTTACGACGTTATCACCAAATTGCCGCTGGGTAACGCCACTCAAGTGCGCAACTTAAAAGAGTTGCTGGCCACTTCCGATATTGTCAGCTTGCACGTGCCCGAAACACCGGCCACGCAAGAAATGATGGACGCCGACCACATTGCCGCACTAAAACCCGGTGCCATTTTAATCAACGCCTCACGCGGTACCGTGGTGGATATCGAGGCACTGGCCAAAGCCCTCGACAGCGGCCAGGTTGCCGGCACCGCCATCGATGTGTTCCCAGTTGAGCCACGCTCCAACGACGACGAGTTTGTCTCGCCGTTACGCGGCCACGACAACGCAATTTTAACGCCGCACATCGGCGGTTCCACCCAGGAAGCGCAGGCTAACATTGGCACTGAGGTGGCCGAAAAACTGGTGAAATATTCCGATAACGGCACCACCATCACCTCGGTAAACTTCCCCGAGGTGGCGCTGCCCTCCCATGCCGGCGCGCACCGCCTGTTGCACGTTCACCAAAACATTCCCGGTGTTTTGTCGGCCATTAACAAGGTGTTTTTTGATAACAACATCAACATCAGCGGCCAGTACCTGCAAACCAAAGAGAAAGTGGGCTACGTGGTTGTGGATGTGGACGCCGCCTACAGCGAATTGGCTCTGGAAGAAATCCGTCGCATTGAGGGTACCATCCGCGCTCGCGTGTTGTTCTAGGCCAACATTTCTCTATTGCTGTTCTGGTTCTCGATAGCCGTTGTCATTGCCGGGTCTTTAACGACTCGGCACTGTTCAATTACTTCGCTTGCCCGCCTTCAGCCACCGGGCGTGTCAGCGACAACGGCGGGCGCGGCATTTAACCGCGGCCGCTTTTTAATACTCAGGCTGTTGCGATCGCCGTCTTCCTCGTGCACCAGCTTAACCACTGCGTAGGCCAACTCTTTGGCCAGCCAAACCACCGTGGTGCTTTCGTCATCGAGTTTTTCCAGTTTAATGGCTTGGAATGTACCGGCTTCGGTTTTTACCGATTCTTCGCCCAATTTTTGGTAGCGATAGGCTTTTATGCCCTTGCGCTTGGCAATGTGATAGGTGAAATCCTCGCGCTCTGGTGCACAGGCTAAGTCCATTTGTAAGCGCAATTGATGATTCAGCTCGTCGTAGAGCAGACCTTGATAGTCGTAGGTTTTGATTTTATCGCGGGCGTCTGCCGAGTACTGGCCGGCGGAATCATCAACGCGAATATCCACATTGTGCTTGGAACTCATGCCCTGGCGCTCGTGCTTGAACGAGTGCAGTTGCCAATCGGGCAACGCAAACACACTGCGCTCTTCGATACCCAAAAATAGCCAGTGCGCCTTGGATTGCAAACGCCAACGGCCGGATTCGGTTTGGTCCAGCCAGCGTTTGGAGGCCACCTTAATGCCGCTGAGTTCGGCCACGTATTCAAACTCAACGTCTTCCAACCGCGCCAATTGCTGTTGCTGGCAGGCGAGCCAATGCTCAGCGACAGGTTGGGTAACCGGATTATTGGTGGGCTCGGGCTGAGCCAACACCGGCATTGCCAACAGGCCGAGCAAACCTAGAAGCGGCGCTAAAAACTGCGTCTTTTTGTTAAAAAAGCCTGACTTATTCAGGCTGGATTCAGAAACCAAGTGAGTACTCCCAAACTGTTCAGACTCGATGAGATTTGGAGGCTTTAGCGATTAAAAAGTTTACTCGGGGTTTTGCTCGGCCAGTGTTCGACGCACAATTGCCCACACCGGTTGTCGGTAGCCATCGCTCTCGTGCATTAAATTATGATAGGCACCGGGAATAATATGCACAGTAAGATTGGCCAGCCGTTGTTTGAGCGCCGCCACGTTGAAAGGCCAATCCACGGTTTGATCGCGATCACCTTGAATCAATACCAGTGCGCTGTGGCTGGGCGAGAATACCAAAAAGCGCTGCAACCAGCGCTGACTGGCCAGCAACCAGCGGCGAGAAACGTAGCGAGTTTGCAGCGGATCGCGCTGCAGCAAACGGGCAAACGCCGCGTTGTGACTGCCAGCATGACCGATAAAACGCGGCAATTTTTGCCACTGTGGCGGCACAAATTTTAGCGCGGTATTTATCCAGTGCCAGGCAGTTATTCGAATCAACGGCGACAAAACAATGGCTTTATCCAACACCGGCTGGCAACCGCTGAACAGATAGTCCAACAACACGGCACCGCCGTTACTGTGGCCGATGGCGACGAGCGGTTTGCCTCTGGCCAGAGGCTGAGTGAATGCCACCACCGCCTGCAAGACGCGAGTGTATTCGGCAAAGTCATCAATGGCCACTGGCTCGCCTCCGGATAAGCCGTGGCCCGGCTCATCGAAGGTCACCACACTGTAGCCCTCGGCCAAGCAAAACTCGATTAACGGCTCTAGCAGACCCGAATGCTCCCAATAGCCGTGCACGCCGTAAACCAGCCCCTTGGCCTCAACCGCTTGCCAGTATTGCAAGGCAATGCGCCGATTATCGACCGCTAGCGCACCAAATCGGTAGGTTTCGGCTTGGGCGGTGCAATCGTCCAGTTGGTAAAACTTCAGATAGGCTTGATGGGCGGCAGAGAGTGGTTGGCGATCGGCGGTGAGCGAAAACTGCGGCCAGGTGGCCAGCAGGGCCTTAAACGGCGATTTCGTAGTCATAAACAACACACTCCCTGGTGAAACCAGGGAGTGTAACAGCGGGCGCGCTAACTGCGCTTGGCTAACTTAAAGTTGACCACCATGCGCATGCGGTAGGCTTCGTCTTCCAGGGCGCCGGCGGGTGGGCGAGGAAAGGGCGCGGCACTTTTGGCGGCGCGCACGGCGGCGCGCTCGAAGGATTTATGCTCGGTTTCGTCGGCCACTTCCACATCCAGCAACTTGCCGTTGTCATCAATGCGAATATCCAGCGCCACTTGACTCTCGCGGCCCAAACGCAGAGCGCGTTCGGGGTAAATAACGCGCTGAAAAATCTCGCGCTTAACTTCGTCGTAATAGCGACGCACCGCCAAAATGTCGTCCACATTCAACAGGGCGTCGTCGTCCTCGACGGCCTGGCTGGCTGCTTCTAATTGCAACTCCAGTGGCTGTGACCCTGACGATTGCAATGCGGCGACCTGCACACCTTGAGCCGAATCGGCGGCTTGCTCTACCGGTTCTTCTGTAGCCGGCGGCTTTACTTCGCTGTCGGCGATTTGCTCGGACAACTTACGGGCGGGAGCCGCTGATGCCGCC
>CAYFFE010000045.1:0-1410 GCA_964342265.1 uncultured Cellvibrionaceae bacterium
CACCAAGCGAATACCCAAACTGTGCAGTAGTGCCAAATCTTGAATGATGGTGGCAAAGTTATCGTTTGCCAAAGACTCCCCAGGCAAGTACACCACAAAGGTTTTACTGCGATAGGCGTTGATATAGGGCGCAGAAGCACGGAACCAATCAATGTGAGTTAAGCTGTTCGGCGGCAATTCGACAATACCTCAACAAAAGCTCAGAAATATAACGCAACCGCAGGTTAGGTACAAAGTTGCTCGATTAAAGATTCCACTGTCGTCACTGCTTGGAGCATCTGGCTGATTTCGATGTACTCATTGGGTTGATGCGCCTGGTCGATACTGCCCGGACCCAAGACTATGGTGTCGTGGCCGAGGGCTTTTAAAAACGGCGCTTCAGTAGCAAAGGCAACGGCTTCGGCGGGATGGCCGGTGAGCTTTTCGGCAGCGCGCACCAGTGCGCTATCGGCTGATTGCTCATAGGCGGGAACGCCTGAGAACAAACTCTCGAGCACAACCTGAATGCCTTCGCTTTCGCGCAATATCGCTAACCGCGACTCAAGCTTTTGACGTACTTCTTCCAGATCCATGCCGGGTAACGGTCGAATATCAAAATGCAATTCGCAGTGGCCACAAATGCGATTGGGGTTGTCGCCGCCGTGAATGTAACCGGGGTTGAGTGTGGGCCAAGTGATATCGAACAATGGGTTATTGTGTG
This sequence comes from uncultured Cellvibrionaceae bacterium, assembly GCA_964342265.1. Lineage (GTDB taxonomy): Bacteria > Pseudomonadota > Gammaproteobacteria > Pseudomonadales > Cellvibrionaceae > Halioxenophilus. The sequence goes on from CAYFFE010000045.1 coordinate 701, forward strand.
TCGCTTGCAAATCTTGGCGAAAAGCCAACAGCTCGCTTAGCACTCGGTGCATGTCTTCCAACGCGTTGCGGCCCAACGCTGGGTTGGAAGAATGGCCGGCAAGCCCCTTGATGCGAATTGCCTCCATCATAATGCCTTTGTGGGCACGTACCGGGCGCAATCCGGTTGGCTCACCGATTACCGCGTAACGCGCTTGTGGGCGGCCAATATCCGTTAGGTACTTGGCGCCAGACATAGACGATTCTTCATCGGCAGTGGCCAAAACAATCAACGGCGCGGCAAGCTCGGTGTTGGCGAAGCGTTCAGCCGCTGCCAAAACCACCGGAAAAAAGCCTTTCATGTCGGTGGCGCCCAAACCGTACCAACGGTTATTGTCTTCACGAAGTGTAAAGGGGTTTTGCTGCCAGCGCTGTTCATCAAACGGCACGGTATCGGTATGGCCGGATAACACCAAGCCGCCGGGACCTGTGCCCAGGGTCGCCAGCAAATTGGCTTTTCCGGGTTGATCGGGTACCGGCAGTATCTCGCAGTGAAAATTCAGCGCCTCGAGTCGTTCGGCCAAATAGTGGATAACGGCGAGATTGCCTTGATCCAACTTTGCCAGTGAGCTGGACACGCTGGGAATGGCAACCAAGTCGCTGAGTTGGGTTTTAAATTGTCGATATCGGTCATGCTGGATCATAGTGCACTGCGTGTTTTATTGGATTAAT
>CAYFFE010000045.1:1510-26691 GCA_964342265.1 uncultured Cellvibrionaceae bacterium
TTAATCAGAGGTTCCTTTGGACAATACACCGCCAAAAGCGGAGCCCTTTGTGGCAATCCTAACAGTTAACGCCTATACCTAGTACTTAAGACGATAAATTAATGTGTAATTTTCCATCCTGTCGAAATTCTTATAAAAAACGAGGGTATAAATTTTTATTGACAGGATCGTCGACGTCGAGCGCCACACACAAAAATGGAATTTTACAATGCGTCAGCCGAGCATCATAAAAGCCCGCATGTTAAAAGAGAGGTTCGATGATTAGCAATACAACTGGAACAATGAGCCCCCTAGAAGCCGACGCTGCACTGGAGTTAATGAACGTGAGCGTGGGTCGAGCTTGCGCCAGTCTCTCGGCGATGACCGGTTGCACGGTAAATTTGAGCATTCCCGAGTTGGCATTTAACTTTTTCGACACGGAATACCTCACGGATTTATCGGTGTGCAGCGCGGTAAGCCAGCGCTTTCACGGCGATATGAACGGCGTAACCTTATTGTTTTTTCCGGGTGATATGGCGGAATCACTGGTGGAAGGGTTTATCGGTGCGCAGTTAAACGTCTCGGACGATATTGATCGCGAAGAACTAGAATTAGATGCGCTGTTAGAAATCGGTAATATTATTTTAAACGCGTGTATCGGCAGTATGGTCAATCAGCTCGATTGCAACCTCATCACAGAGATGCCCAAGTATTTTAAAGGCGATGCCAAGTCGTTAGTTACCGAGGCGGGACTGAGTGGGCAATACACCATGATGTTAAAAACCCTAATTGAAATCGAAGATCTAAACATCAACGGATACCTAACCATGGTGCTGGATGCCGACTCTGCCGAAAAATTCCAGCAATTAATAGCCGCGTATTTGCAAGTGTGGATTAAGCATCAACATTAAACAAGGTGTTTCTTAATCCGTGGCAGTTGTTGCTGCTTACAGCGCGGTATTGCGGGATTTAAACTGTGTGACTTTGCCCGATTTTGTGGTGACAAAATCGATAAAATCCTGCTCGGGCATCGGCCGCGATAACAAAAACCCTTGGCAATTTACACAGCCGCACAAACTTAACGCATCGCGTTGTTCTTGAGTCTCCACGCCTTTACCCACGACCTGCCAATTGAGACGGTGACCAATATCCACAATGGCCGACACCAGCGCCTGGTTTTTTTGGTTATGTACAATATCCAAAATAATTGAGCGTTCAATTTTAATGGTGCTTAAGGGTAATTGATTAAGCTTGCCAATGGGTAAGTAGTTGCAACTGCAGTCGTCGAGCGTAATGGCAAAACCGTTTTGTTTAAGGCGCGTCAGTACCGGTAAAATTGCGCTAAAACATTCTTTGATGGCAAGCTCGGTAATTTCCAACTCAATTTGTGTGCTGGGGATATTGTATTCCGCCACTTTACTAATCAATGTTTGTTCAAACTTATCCGCCAAAACTTGGTAGCTGGACAAATTAATAGCCAGTTTTATGCGCCCTGCATCGGTGTGGTTTTGATTGAGCTGTTGCAGTAAACGGCATATTTTGTTGAACGATAATTTGCTAAAGCGCGCCGCGAGCCGGCTTTTTTCTAGCGTGGCAATAAATACATCGGGCTGCAGAATGCCTTTTTCCGGATGGCTCCAGCGAATCAGCGATTCGGCGTGAATGTTTTCAGTTTGGTTGTTAAGTGCCACGGGCTGTAAGTAAAGCTCAAACTGATCTTCCTCAAGTGCCTGCTCTAATTTTACTTCTAACTCGCGATTGGCTTCGGCTTTTTCATTCATTTTAGAATTAAAAAATACAAAGGGATCGCGTTTATTGGCTTTGGCAGAATACAGCGCCAAATCGGCGTTCTTGCTGAGGTCGTCGACGTTATCGGCGTCGCTAGGATAGAGCGAGATACCAATGCTTGAGGCGACGGTTACTTGTTCTACGCCAATGTCGATGGGGTCTTTAATAATGGAGTTTATGCGCTGGGCAATGGTGATCAGTTCTTTTAAATGATTAAAACCGGGAATAAGCACCGAGAATTCATCGCCACCAATGCGGCCAATTAACGCCGATTCTCTCAAGTATTTTTTTAATCGTTCGGCAATGGTCGACAGCACCGTGTCGCCGGCATCGTGGCCGTAGGTATCGTTAATAATTTTAAAGCCGTCTAAATCCATTGCCAGTAGTGCAAACGGTTGTTGGGTGCGACGGTTGGATTTAAGTTGTCGTGCTAAGTTGTCGCGAAAATGGCGCCGATTAGAAAGCCCCGTTAAGGGGTCGTTAAAGGCCAGTCGTTCGATTTCTTCGCGGTTGGCGCGCTGTTGCGTAATGTCCGTAAACGTGCCCACAAAACCGGTAATATTGCCAAACACATCCCGTTCGGCCATTAAATTGCACAGCACCCAAGTTTGGTTGTAACAGGTCGCACAGCCTTTTATTTTAAATTCCTCACGAAAACCTCCCTGGCGTGCACGCACGGTGCGCCAGCGCTGGGCGACCTTGTCTTTAAAGTCCTCGGCAATAAATTCCAGCCAAGATTGTTGCTGCAGTTCGTTGGTGGTGCAGCTGGTGAGTCGCAACCAAGTTTCGTTGGCGTAGCGCACAATGCCTTTGTCACAGGTTCGGAAAATGCCCACCGGCGCGATCTTGGCCAGTGTTTGAAACCGGTTTTCGCTCTCTAAAAAATTGCGCTCGGTTTGCACCTGATAGCTGCAGTCGCGGATAACGGTGATGAGTTTGGTGTCTTGTTTGCCGCGACTGATGGAAAAACGAATATCCACGGGTATGCGCGAACCATCGGCAGAACGCATTTGTGTGTTAATTGAGGGAATCTGTACCGTGTTATTACTTTCCTCTGAGCGATCCAAGGTCAGCATGATGCGATCGTAAAGCGTTGAGTTGTGTTCATCGCGCTCGACGGGTAACAATTCCAACAAAGTTGGCAGCTTGTCACTCTTAGCATTGCCGGCTTGAATGCCTAATAACTGTTTTGCTGAGGCATTGGCGAGTTCTATTTCGCCTCCTTTGGTAAAAACCAAAATAGCGTCGCCGGTATTTTCGATAATACGCGACAACTGATCCAGTGATTGTTCTTTTTGCTGACTTTGATGTCGAAAATTCGCGGCAATACGTTTTAGCCAATTCTCTTTGATAACCGTGGTGGTGATATCGTAAACCACCAGCTCGCAAACCGATTTGCCCTCAATTTGTAATGGGTTAACGGTAATGGTTTGTTGCAAGCGGTAAAGTTCATTGCCCAGGTTTTTGGGATCGTACAGCGGCAATGGAGAGGGGTTAAAGGAGTTGGATAAACGCGCCGGTAAATTAGCGTTAATCGCATCTTTACAGCACTCGATGAGTCGCGACTCACTGAGTTCTGGAAAAATATCCATTAGCGTTAAATTGGCGGAATGATCGTTATGCAAGCCTGAGCGTTGACATAGCCAATCGTTCATATAAATGACATGCAAATCTTTGTCTAAAAGCATCACACCCAGCTCTAAAGCGTCGATGATGTGCTTAAATGTGCTAAAGCTTGGCATACTTGAAACTGTTTACACCCTAAATGCCCATTTGATAATAACCCATCGTTTATGGATGAATGTAATAATCAAACGAGATTTATAATTACTGTGATTTTTCGATGCTTTTTGTTGCAGTTTTTTAATTGTCGAACTGCTTTTGTTGTTAAATCTTTTTAAGTGTAGATCGAAAAGTCACAAACCCAATAGCTGACCATGAGTCAGTGTTGTTTTGTGCGTTATGCGTGGATATGAATGCCACTTTTTAATCTTTTTGCTTGCTAATAGTAATTAAGTAGTTATTCAGTCGTTGCTTAGAAGGTTTGGCGTAATTAATCTTTTTAACAAAAGCTCCAAAGGAAACATTCTTGTATTAGAAAAATTCCTGTATTAGAAGCATTCCTGCACTAATAGCCATTCAGTAATTCGCTAAACCCTTTGTGCCATTGCTTGGTAAAAACCTCCCTGCATAGAGGTTATCGGTGAGTTCCTTATCGATGTAACTGCTTTACCAGCTCAAAAGTTTGTAAAAATTACTGTTGCACTTATAACAATTTTAAAAATAAACAAAAGTTAATGCATCTAAGCGTTTGGGTGGGACGAGTCGATTCCGTTTTTGACAAACGTTGAAATCGTTTCCTCATTTAGCGGTTTGTTTAAAAACTTTAATCCTTTGGATTCCGCTTGTTGTTTTACTGACTCCTGAATGTTGGCGGTTAAAAGCGCCATTTTTCCCATTTTACCGGTTGATCGCAGTTGCTCGGCTAATTGCAATCCATTCATGCCGGGCATATTAAAATCAATTAATGCGTAGTCGATAAAGCCGGCTTGGTCTGTTTTGCTTAAGGCGTCGTCGCCGCAATTTGCTTGGATAACTTGGGTGCCAGGCTCCAATTGTTGCAAAATCTCTTTGAGCATTAATCGCGTTACCAGACTGTCGTCGACCACTAAACATCGTTTCATAGCTATCGCTCGTTGGTAGACCAATCGGTTATTTTGACTTTCTTTTAGAATAGTCAGTATTGAGTACGCCGCCAGCGTTACCCGTTTAAAATTTGTGTTAATTACGTCTAAATAATCTCAATTGATTTCCAATAACAATAAATAAAAGTGCATTTAAGTTTAAACGCTAATCAAAACAGGATGGGTGTCACAAAAAACCAAATAAACGAACGATATTTCTTTGTTTCGTCGAAGATCATTTCCTCCTATGCTTTTTGCAGTGTCACACCGGTTAGCTTGATGAAATCTTGAACAAATGGCGCTGGGCCAGACGAAATTGGTGTTTTGGCGACTTATCCACACGCTTACCCAAAAGTTCTGTGGGTGAATGGGTAGAAATTGGCGTTTAAAATTCCTATTGTTTTGCTGACAACAATCAATTCGCTTGACGCTTGCCAGATGGCAATAAATCGTGCCAGATACACTAGGACCTGTAACACCAATTAGGGGCATTAAGTTTGGTATTGTTAGCGCGAATCAACGCTCGCATCGACCCAACTCAAGCACGAACAATAACCTTAGGAGAAGCCATTGGCTGATAGATACATAGAGCTGCGCGGCTGCCTCGACGACCTGGTGGCTGACGGTCGTTTGGATCGAGGCGACGCCAACATTCTCGCCGGTACACCCAGATCTCGCGAGCAGGCGCTAATGCATCCGTTGGCGTTTATCGCCAGTCAGGGCCTGGACGATGTGGCCCATCCCGGCCGCAAACTCACTGACGAACAACTGGCCGAATGGCTGGCGGAAAAAACCGGCCTGCCCCTGCATCACATCGATCCACTCAAAATCGATGTGGCCAAAGTCACCTCGGTAATGTCGTACGCCTTTGCCAAGCGCCACAGTATTTTGTGTGTGGCGGTGCATACCGATGAAGTCACCATTGCTACCGGTCAGCCCTACACCGAAGAATGGATTCCCCAGCTTGAGCACGTTTGCCAAAAAAGCGTGCGGCGCGTGGTGGCCAGTCCCGCGGATATTGCCCGCTACATGGTGGAGTTCTACAGCCTGAGCAATTCTATTTCGGGCGCTAAGGGTGTGGGCACTAATACCTCGGTAACCAACTTCGAGCAATTGTTGGAGCTCGGCAGCCTGAAAGATCCCGAAGCCAACGACCAGCACATTGTTAATATTGTGGATTGGCTGTTGCAGTACGCTTTCGATCAGCGCGCCAGTGATATTCACGTTGAGCCCCGGCGCGAAAAAGGCAAAATACGTTTTCGCATCGATGGCATTTTGCACCAGGTTTACGAGCTGCCAGCGGCCATCAACACGGCGGTGGTGAGTCGCTTAAAAGTACTGTCGCGCATGAATGTGGCGGAAAAACGCAAACCTCAGGATGGCCGCATTAAAACCAAGCGCGGCGATGGCAGCGAAGTGGAGCTGCGTTTATCCACGCTGCCCACGGCGTTTGGCGAAAAATTAGTGATGCGGATTTTTGATCCCGAAGTGTTGCTGCGCACCTTTAACGACCTGGGCTTGGTGGGCGACGATTTGGCGCTCTGGCAAAAAATGATGTACCAGCCCAACGGCATTATTTTGGTAACCGGGCCCACGGGTTCGGGTAAAACCACCACGCTTTATTCCACGCTCAAACAATTGGCCACGTCTGAGGTTAACGTCAGTACCGTGGAAGACCCGATCGAAATGGTGGAAGACACCTTCAACCAAACCCAGGTGAATCAGCAAATTAATTTCGATTTTGCCTCGGGTATTCGCACACTGATGCGGCAAGATCCCGACATCATCATGGTGGGCGAGATTCGCGATTTAGAAACCGCGCAAATGGCGGTGCAGGCGGCACTCACTGGGCACTTGGTGCTCTCCACATTGCACACCAACGATGCGCCCTCGGCCATTAGCCGTTTATTGGATTTGGGAGTGCCGAGCTTTTTGATCAAAAATACTGTGCTGGGGATAATGGCTCAGCGCTTGGTGCGCACCCTTTGCCCACATTGCAAAGTCGAGGGCGAAATTTCGCAAGAAGACTGGGATTCGCTGGTGCGACCCTGGAAAGCGCCCATGCCCAAGGTGGTGTTTCAGGCCGAGGGCTGTTTGGAGTGCCGCAACACGGGTTATTTGGGGCGACAGGGTATTTACGAGATTCTGCCCATGCGCGGGGCAGCGGGCAAACTCGTGCATGCCGAAACCGACATTAACCAAGTGCGCCATGCGGCCATGCGTGAGGGCATGCGCACCTTGCGTTTATCGGGCGCGCAAAAAATTGCCGCTGGCCTCACCACGCTGGAAGAAGTGTTGCGAGTAGCACCGCCGCTCGATCAATAATTCCGCCAATCGATTTGTTACATTGCAATGGGATAAGTTGCAACGGGATCGCTAACCGTTGCTAATCCGATAGCGAGTTTTTAAAAAGCGCAACTGAGCAAGGACTATGACCGAGTTTGCATTTACCGACACCCAGGCCGGGGCGCTGGTCGAACAATTTTTACAAGATCTTCAAAGCCGTTTACCAGAGCCAAGCGATATCAACATCGAGGCTCTGTTAAACGACGATAACCGGCGGCAATTGGGCGTAACGCTCGCCGGCAGCCTTTACGCCAAGGAACTGATGTTAAAGCATCCGCAATGGTTGGCGTCGATACTGGCTGAGGGCAACCCTCTGCCGGATTTGCACCATTATTCGCTTACGCTCGGCGAGCAAATCGACGCCATCGATGGCGATCTAAAACCCACTGCCCAAGTTCTGCAATTGGATAAAATTTTGCGCGTAACCCGCGCCGAGGCACAGTTGCGCATTATTTGGGTTGAGCTTAACCAATTGGCGGAGCTGGAAATCATTACCGGGCATTTATCGGCCTTGGCCTCGGCCTGTATTCAGGCGCCCATGGATTTTCACTATCGCGCGCTGGTGGGCGAAGTGGGGGAGCCGGTGGGTCAGGAGTGCGGTCGAGTGCAGCCTTTGTTGGTGCTTGGCATGGGTAAGCTCGGTGCTTGGGAGTTGAATTTGTCGTCGGACATCGATTTGATCTTTGCCTACCCTGAGCACGGCGAGACCCGCCCTCGGGGCGAATCCAAAATTCGCAAAACACTGAGCAACCACGAATTTTTTATTCGCCTAGGCCAGCGCATTATTAAAAGTCTAGACAGCCAAACCGCCGATGGTTTTGTTTTTCGTGTAGACATGCGGCTGCGCCCCTACGGCCAAAGCGGAGCCCTGGCGGCCAATTTTGGCTTTTTGGAAGAGTACTACCAAACCCAAGGCCGAGAGTGGGAACGCTACGCCATGATCAAGGCGCGTGTGGTTGCAGCCAGCACCGATGTGGCCATCGATCCCAATTACTGCCAAGCCATGAGCGAGCAGCTTATGGAGTTATTGCGGCCGTTTAGCTATCGCCGCTATGTGGATTTTTCGGTGATCAACGCGCTGCGCGAGATGAAAGCTCTGATCAACCGCGAAGTTAAAGTCCGGCGCAAAGCGCAGGATGTAAAACTCGGCCACGGTGGCATTCGCGAAGTGGAATTCATCGGCCAGGCGTTTCAGTTAGTGCGCGGCGGGCGCGAGCCGCAATTGCAAGAGCGGCGACTGCTGCGCGTGCTGGCCATGCTCGCCGAGAACGGCCACTTACCCGCCAGTGTGGTCGAGCAACTGGCCCAAGCCTATCGGTTTTTGCGCCGCGTTGAGCACGCTCTGCAGGCTTGGGCTGATCGACAAACCCAAGCCTTGCCGATGGATGCCGAGCAACAAGCGCGCACGGCCTATGTGCTGGGCTTTGCCGATTGGCAAGCGTTTATGGCAGAGCTCGATAAAACCCGCGAGCGCGTCAATCAAGAGTTTCAGAAGGTGGCTGGTGAGCCCACCGAAACCCAAAGCGAGCCGCCCTCAAAACCGCTGAGTTTGTGGGTGGGAGTCGGTCGCGATCATTGGTCGGATACGGAATTATTAGAAGTCTGCAACAGCCTGGCGTTAACGCCCGCCGAAGACATCGTGCAACAGCTAAAAGATTTTGCCGATAATCGCACAGTGGCGGCGTTATCGTCTCAGGCACGCGGTCGATTGGACGCCTTGATGGCGCAGTTGTTACAGGGGCTCAGTGAGTTCGATTGGCAAGCGTTTGCCTGGCCGGATTTGCCCAGCGATTTAAATCACAGCCTGTTGTTGGCGCGCACGCTGCCGCTGTTGGAGACCATCGCGCGGCGCAGTGCTTATCTGGTGTTGTTAATCGAAAACCCCGGTGTGCTGCCGCATCTGTTAAAGCTGTTTGCCGCCAGCTCACTGATTGCCGAACAAATCTGCAAGCATCCAGCCTTACTCGAAGAGCTGTTGGATGCCACCACCCTGCACACTGTGCCGGATTCCGAAACACTGCGCAGCGAGCTGGAGCAGGTAATGCTCGCCATACCCGCCGACGATTTGGAGAGCCAAATGGAGGCGTTGCGCTACTTTCGCCGAGCCCACGCCCTGCGCGTTGCGGCGTGCGAAGTGAGTGGCGCACTGCCATTGATGAAAGTGAGCGATTACCTAACCTGGGTAGCCGAAGAAATCATTAAGCAGGTTTTGGAGCTGGCCTGGAATGATATGGTAAGCCGCTATGGTTGGCCCGGCGATCAGCGCGGCACGCGACTGGACAAAGGCTTTATCGTTGTTGCCTACGGCAAAATGGGCGGCATCGAACTGGCCCACGGCTCCGATCTGGATTTGGTGTTTATCCACAATTGCGATCACAGTGGCGAAACCGACGGCGACAAGGTTATCGACGTGCAAACCTTTTACACGCGTTTGGGCCAAAAAATCATCCACATTCTCAACACGCGCACTCAGTCTGGCCGGCTCTACGAAGTGGATATGCGTCTGCGTCCGTCGGGCAATTCTGGATTATTGGTGTCAAGTTTGTCTGCATTTGAGCGCTACCAGCGTGAGCAGGCCTGGACCTGGGAGCATCAGGCGCTGTTGCGAGCCCGACCGGTGGCCGGCAGTGCGGGCTTGGTCGACGAATTTAATCAGCTGCGTCAGTCGGTTTTGTGTGAGCCGCGTGATCGCGAAACACTGCGCCAGGAAGTGGTAGAAATGCGCGACAAAATGCGCTCCCATCTTTCCAGTAAAGCCGGCCAGGAACGCTTCGATCTCAAGCAGGATCGGGGAGGTATCGTCGACATAGAATTTATGGTTCAATACGCCGCCCTGGCCTGGGCCGGCCAATACCCGGAACTGGTGCGATATTCCGACAACATTCGCATACTGGAGGGATTGGCCAACGTCGGTTTGCTCGATAACAACAAGGTGGCCGCTTTAACCGAGGCCTATAAAACCTACCGAGCCACAGGTCACCGCTTGGCGCTGCAACAGCAGGCCGCAGAATTACCCGGCCAGGCCATGGCGGAATTTCGAGCGCAAGTCAGTGCAATCTGGCAAGAATTAATGGAACCGGTCGACGCCGTCGATCGGCGATAAACCCATTGGCGGTAACGTTTATGCCACCTGTGTAGATCAGAGGTGGTTTCGGTACAGGGATGTGCTGGCACAATCAAACAGCGTTAGGTGAAGAAAACCTTGCGGCGATTTACTCAAGGATGAGTGAATCAGAGTTTTTTATAGATTCGGAGATAACAAAGATATGTCTTTTGCTGATCGTGATGGTCTGATTTGGTTGGATGGTGAAATGGTGCCCTGGCGCGATGCCAAGGTGCATGTCCTAACTCATACTCTTCACTACGGCATGGGCGTCTTTGAGGGTGTGCGCGCCTATAAAACCGCCAGTTCTGGCACGGCTATTTTTCGTCTTGCCGAGCACACTAAGCGACTGTTTAATTCGGCGCATATTATGAACATGGCCATGCCGTATTCGCCGGAGGAGATCAGCCAAGCTCAGCGCGCCGTGGTGCGCGAGAACAATCTCGAAGAAGCTTATTTGCGCCCCATGGCATTTTACGGTTCCGAAGGCATGGGCCTGCGCGCTGATAACCTAAAAACCCACGTGGTTGTCGCCGCTTGGCATTGGCCCTCTTATATGAGCCCGGAAGCGGCGGAAAACGGCATTAAAGTGCGCACTTCCAGTCACACCCGTCACCACGTTAACATTGCCATGTGTAAGGCTAAGGCCAACGGCCAGTACATCAACAGCATGTTGGCGCTGCAAGAAGCGTTGGGTTCTGGCTGCGACGAAGCCCTGTTGCTAGATCCCGAAGGCTACGTGGCCGAGGGCAGTGGCGAGAACTTTTTTATGGTGCACGATGGCATCATCTACACACCGGAGCTGACTTCCTGCTTGGACGGCATTACCCGAGCGTCGGTTATCGAGTTGGCCCAGACCGCCGGTTACACCGTACGCGAAAAACGCATTACCCGCGATGAAGTGTACATCGCCGACGAAGCCTTCTTTACCGGCACCGCCGCTGAAGTGCTGCCCATTCGCGAGTTGGATGGCCGCAAAATCGGCTCGGGCAAACGCGGCCCGGTAACTGCAAAACTCCAGAAAGATTATTACGATAGTGTGCGTGGCAACAACAATCGCAGCGAATGGTTAACGCCTGTCGCCGATTAGCAACCTTATTAAATCCCCGTTTTGGGGCTCTGATGTCAGCCTAAACTAGGTAAAGAGGAAGCTTGTGCGTGTATTAGTTCTTAATTTGGGCCGATTAGCGGACGTGGTGCAGATGCTGCCCGCGTTTACCGATGTTAAGAACCACTACGCGCACGCGGTGATCGATACCATTGTTGATGAGCGCTGGGGCGAAATTCCGCACTGGCACCCGGCGGTGGGCAATGTGTTTACCGTACCGGTTAAACGCTGGCGTCAAAGTTTATTCACCTTGTCGATGCTGTCCTCCGAAGAGTCCAAACGGCTGCGCCGACAACTGCGCAAATTCAACTACGATTGGGTGATCGATCTCAACGGCGGTTGGTTGACCGCCGGCTACGTGCGCAGTATTCACAGCGCCAGCGCCGGTTTTAGCTCGGCCAACAACAAAAAACGCGCCTCTTCTGTGCTGTACAACTATCGCCAACCGGAAGAAAAATACCTGCACTGGGTTGAACAGGTGCGCCATCTGTTCAGCGGTTGTCTCAGTTATTCTCGCCCCAAGCAATTGGCCGATTACGGCTTGGAAAGCTGCAGCTTTAACACCAGTGCGAAGGGTGGCTCGGTGTGTTTAATGCTGGGTGCCCGCGATACTAGTCGCCGGATGCCGATTAAAGAGGCGCGCGGATTGATCGGCCAGTTGGCCGATACCGGCCTCTGCACGCGTTTAGTGTGGCGCGATCGCAATTCCGGCGACTATGTGCGCTCGGTGAGCGACGGCTCTGCGGCAGAATTTTTACCCCGACTCAAGCTCTCCGGCATTGCCTCGGTGCTGGCCGATGCCAAAGCGGTGATCTCGGTGGATAACGAGTTGTCTCATCTGGCAGCGGCCCTCGGGGTGCCTATGGTGCGCTTGCAAAAATCCGATGCCGATACCATCCACACAGCCTATGGCGGTCACCAATCCGAAATCATTAGTCAACACGGCGACTGGTCTCCCGGCGTGATCGTCGATCAATTGCAGCAATTACTCAAACCAGAATCCGCCGATAACCGGCAAGCCCAGCAGCCGGTACTGGCTCAAGAGAGCGCCGGCTCACATCGCTCCAGGCTCTAATTATTGCTGGGCCTTACGTTAGAACGTCTATGAACTCAAAACAACATTCCGATAGCGCCGGACACAACCCGTCCGGTTTGCTGATTTACAAACGTTTATTAACTTACCTCATCCCGTTTCGCGTTCGCTTTGCTATTTCCATCGCTGCCTTTTTTGCCTACAGCCTTACTCAGGCCTCGTTTGGCAAAATCATTGAATTGTTTATTAACGCACTGCGTGAACCCGATGAGCGCAAAATTTATTTTGTACCACTGCTGGTGGTGGTTATCGCTTTTGCGCGCGGGGTGAGTTATTTTGCAGCCAACTACGCCATGTCGCAGGTAACGCTGGGTATTATTAATCGTCTGCGTAAAGACGTGTTCGATAAAATGCTGTATTTGCCCAGTTATTATTACGACGCGCGCAACTCGGGCGAGTTGGTTTCTCTGATTACTTTTAACATCAATCAAGTCAGTACGGCTGCGTCCAACGCGGTAAAGACATTACTGCGCGAAGGCTTTACGGTTTTGGCGTTGCTGGCGTATTTGTTTTATCAAAACTGGCAGCTCACCTCGATCTTTTTGATCGTTGCGCCGTTTATGGCGTTAATTGTTACCGCCGCCAGTCGCAAATTCCGCAAGCTCAGTAAGCGCATGCAAACCAGCATGGGCGATTTAGCGCATATTACCAACGAATCGGTCAATGGTTATCGGTTGGTGCGCGGCTACGGCGGTGAGCGCTACGAAAAAAATCGTTTCGAGCACGCCAGCGATAAAAATACCCAACAGGGTATTCGTTTTAACTTTGTGCATTCGCTGCAAACCCCCGTGTTGCAATTTATTTTATCCCTGGCGCTGGCAGGCGTGATGTTGCTGGTATTAAAAATCGATGGCACGCCCGAGCAGCACGTGGCTTACATCGTTATGGCGGGATTGCTGGCACGACCGATTCGCGCGCTCACCCAAATTAATAGCATGATTCAAAAAGGTTTGGCCGCAGCGCAAAGTGTGTTTGAAATTATCGACAGTCCTTCTGAAAAAGACACCGGCACTTACCAAGTCGAGCGCAGCGTAGGCCATTTACAACTCCACGATGTATGGTTTCGCTACAAGCCGGAAGGTGATGATGTGATTCAAGGCGTGAGCCTGGATATCCCTGCCGGTAAAAACATCGCATTAGTGGGTCGCTCCGGCAGCGGTAAAACCACCATTTCGGCATTAATCAGCCGATTGTACGATCCTCAAACTGGTGTTATCACTTTAGACGGCGTGCCCATTGCCGATTATCAGCTCGAAAATTTGCGGCGCCAAATTGCGTTGGTCAGTCAAAATATTACGTTATTTAACTGCACTGTAGCGGAAAATATCGCCTACGGTCATCTCGCCTCGGCCAGTATGGAAGACATTCGGGCAGCGGCCCACGCGGCCCATGCGTTGGAATTTATCGAGCAACTGCCCGAAGGCTTTAATACGTTAATTGGCGAGGATGGCACGCGTCTGTCTGGTGGTCAGCGCCAGCGCTTGGCCATTGCGCGGGCTTTACTGAAAGACGCGCCGGTGTTGATTTTGGATGAAGCAACCTCGGCACTGGATACCGAATCCGAGCGACAAATTCAGTCGGCTTTAACTGAGTTGATGAAAAACCGCACCACCATTGTCATTGCCCATCGCTTATCGACCATCGAAAACGCCGATACCATTGTGGTGATGGATAATGGCAAAGTTATTGAGCAGGGCTCCCATGAGGAATTACTGGCTCACAATGGTGCTTATTTTCGATTGCATTCCACCCAGGCACTGCTGCAGGAGACCGACAGCGAATCATGAAACACTGGCTCTACAACGGTTTGTGCCATATCGCCGTTCCGGCGGTTGCGGCCAAGCTGTGGTGGCGTTCGCGCAAGCAGCCGGCCTATGGCGAGAGAATACAAGAGCGCTTTGGTTACTACTCTTGTCCTCCGGTTAACGCACCGGGTTTAATATGGTTGCACTGTGTTTCGGTGGGCGAGTTTATGGCTGCGGTGCCGCTAATTAATTCGTTATTGGATCGCGGTTATAACTTGCTGGTAACCACCACCACTCCCACCGGTTCCGAGCAAGTGCAAAAAAAATTGGGTGATCGCGTGTTACACGTCTACGCCCCTTACGATATTCCCTCGGCAATTCAACGATTTTTGCGTTTTTTTAAACCATCGTTATTGTTGATTATGGAAACCGAACTTTGGCCCAATATATTGCGTCAATGTCGCTTAGAGAAAATCCCTTCGGTGTTAATCAACGGTCGCTTATCGGAGCGCTCCGCCAACGGTTACGCGCGTTTGGGTAGCGTGGTGCGCGAGATGTTGGCTAATTTATCGTGCGCGCTGATGCAATATCCCGCCGATGCTAAACGCTTAACCGAATTGGGTATGGCGCAGCGTAAAGTACAGGTATGCGGCAGTGTTAAATTTGATGTAACCATCACCGAGCAACAACGCCACCAGGCAAACGCACTGCGTTTGGCTTGGCCTCAAAGCCAGGTATGGTTAACTGCCTCCACACATCCCGGCGAAGAAGCGCAAATTGCTCGCGCGGTTAAAAACCTCAAAGCCCAATGGCCACAGAGTTTATTGATCTTAGCTCCCCGTCATCCAGAACGCTGCCCAGAAATCCTGCCACTATTGGGAGAATTAAATGTGATTTTACGCAGTAGTGGTGAGTCGATTACAGAAAGTACGGATGTTTTATTGCTGGATACCTTGGGTGAATTATCCACTTTCTACGGCACTGCCGATGTGGCGTTTGTGGGCGGCAGTTTGGTGGAGCACGGCGGCCACAATTTGGTGGAGCCGGCGGTTTGGGCCAAGCCCGTTATCACTGGTCCGCACTTTTTTAACTTTGCCTCCATGGCTGAGCAAATGCTCGAGTATCACGCGTTGGAAATTGTTGAAGACGCCGATCGGCTGGTAACGATGGTTGATAAATACTTTAGCCATCCAAATTTGGCTCTTGATCAAGGCAATCGAGCGCAACAATTCTTTAGCGATAATCAAGGCGCGTTACCAAGAATTATCGAGTCTCTAGCCCCTTTTTTACCCGAACGTTAATCTTCCCCGAGCGTTAATCCAATAAAACGGGATGCTCAAAATACTGTCTTCCTTGATGGCCGGCCAAGTGTGAGCTGATTTTGTTGTGGTGATTAATTTCTCCCCAGGCAAACACACGATTTTGGTTGAGTGCAATATTGGTTTCGAGTATTTGCCGTTCGCCGATGGGATTTTCGAGTAATTTTTTCAAGTGATGTTTGCCGCTGGCTTTTCCCGGTTTTAATTCAATTTGCAGAAGTGGCACAGCCAGTGTTTGAGCAGCATCGATAACGTTTTGAGTGTGACGTTGGTACGCTTGCATTAATTGCTGGTCGCAGGCTTGCAGAAAATCGTTTCCTAATACACGTGAGAGTGATCGCCATAACAGCGGGTGAAAACGATCGCGTGGTTTTTGGGCGAGAGTGTGCAATAACTTTTTTATGGAGGCCAGCCAAAGCGATGACTCGCGATGCAATAAAATCCAGTGGCTGGCAATGATATGTTGGCTTAATGTACGGTAATCGGCATAGGCGGGTGTGTCGGCGATAACATCGGCCTGCTCAAACGCAGCTTTGGTATAGGCCGTGTGGGCCACTTTAAAATTCAGTTGTAACAGCAAATAACACAAACTGGTGGTGCCGGTGCGCGGCAGGCCGGTTATCAGTATTTTTGCGTCGCTCGTTGCCAAATTAATCTTCTGCGGGGGCGGTATTCACGCTGGACGTTTCGTACATAAAGTACGGACTCTCACTGAATCCAAGTGTTTGATAAGTTCGCTGGGCAGTGCGATTGTTTTTCTCGACATACAATCGAACACCGCACACATCGCCTTGTTGCTCTGCGCGTGTTTGCACGGCGTTAAACAGCGCGGAAAATATCCCCTGGCGACGGTAGGTGGGTTCGACAAACACACTCTGTAACCACCAAAATCGCTGGGCTCGCCAATCGCTCCACTCTTCGGTCACCATTAAGCTGGCAACGACCTGCTGATTACTTTCGGCCAAAAAATAAAAAGCCGTGGCTTGTTTTTGTAAAACCCGCCGCACCCCTTCGGTTAGAGGCTCAATATCGAGTTGCTTGCCTTCGGTTTCCAGCGCCATTGCTTGATTAAATCGAACCAAAACCGACAGATCGGGTAATTGCGCTGTTCGAACGGTAACTGAGGCATTCATGGCGTAAGGTTACGGGCGCTTATTAAATTTAGCCAGCGGATTTTCTTTAAGCTCTTTTTCGTAGTCCTCTTGCATTTGCAGTTTGAGTTTGTCCAAAAAGGCGCGGTATTTTGGCGCTTTATCTTCCAGTGAGGGAATGCGATCTAAAGCGCTGGCCAGCAAACTGTAGGCGTCGTAAATTTGCGGTTTGTCGGTGTGGTTTTTATGGAAGTTATTGAGCAGTTGCACCACTGCGCGAAAATCGCCCAGATTAAATAAAATC
The DNA here is from genome assembly GCA_964342265.1 of uncultured Cellvibrionaceae bacterium. Lineage (GTDB taxonomy): Bacteria > Pseudomonadota > Gammaproteobacteria > Pseudomonadales > Cellvibrionaceae > Halioxenophilus. Next base: position 18,071 of record CAYFFE010000045.1, read on the forward strand.
TGGCCAAGCTTTAGTGCGGTATCGCCTTGGGCCGGCTGGTATTCGGGTACCTTTTGGGCGATGTCGCGGTAAATTTTGGCCACGGCAAAATCGTCGTCGCGTGCTAAAAGCCGGGGTAGGTATTGATCGGCGTATTTTGCGATTTGCCCGGGCTCGCCGACTTGACACATTAAACGCAAACACTTGTCCCACATGGCCAAGTTGTTAAAATTTTTGGGCAACAGACCGCGATAAATGTCCAAGGCGTGATCGTAGTACCCTTCTTTTACCAACACTTCAATGTGAGCCAGCTCAATTTCGGTATCGTTGCGTGGTTCGCGAGTTACTTCGCTGTCGGCGGCGTAAAACCCCAAGGCGTCTTGCTTTTGGAAAACCAAATAGCCCATTAGGTGAAAAATCACCACAGTGTAATAATTGGAAATAACGTTGCTAACAGTAAATTGAATAAAGCGATGGCCTTCGCCAATCAGTCTGTTGAGCAACCCCACCGATACAATCATGATAAATATAAACAACAACATGATGATGTAGGCGGCGCCGGCGGAAGAAATTAATCGGCTGATATTACTGGGGTTAATCGCCTCGGAAATATTGCCGTTGATGGCCAGTAAAATAAATACCGCCGGCAGCACAAACAATTCCACCAGTCCCACCAGCAGGGCACCGTCTTGGCCGATAAAATTTGCGCTGGCTCCCAGCGCCGCCACGGCCAAAAATAAAATCACGGCAATTTGAATCAGTAATTTTAATCCGCCCTCAAAGCTGTCGGCAAACGGCGGCGCTTTGAGGTGACCATTGGCGGTTTGATCCAGGCAGTGAAAGCTGTAGCGCGTCATCAACAGCATGGGGATAAAAATCAGCCACCAGGTGTAAAGGCTCAACGCCGCGAGAATGGACGAGACTAAAATGACTGCTAACGGTTGCGGTGCCAGCGCGTAGCGATAAATTTTATCCAGTTGTCGCCAAAACGGCTCGACACTGTGGGCGGCACCCAAAAAAGTCATGGGTTTGTTACAGACAAAACAGCGCCGGCCGTCATCTTCGCTGGCCGCAGGGTTTTCGTTGCAACACTTATCGCAGGTGTAAATCTGGCATTCCCGGCATTGATAAATCGCGGGCACTAGCGGGTGGTATTTACAGTGACTCATCCATTAACCCTGACTCTTTGGCCCGTCCACCAAGCTTTTGGCTTGCATTAGCGAATCGGCTAGGCCGTTTAATTCGTTGCGCTTATTGATCACACCCTGGCGCTCGTAAAAGTGCGCTAGGCGGCGAGCCAGCTTGCCGAGGATGGGTTCGCGAAAGCCTTCAACCAGCAATTGATCGACGATGGCCTCGCAGGGTTTATAGTGTTCCTGGCCGATTAAACGCATGGCAATTTGCGCGCGCAGTTGTCCGTCGATTTGTTTTTGCTCAGACTCCGGCAGCGACAACCACCACTGCTCAATGGCGTCGTCGAGTCGATCGAAGCGGATATTGTTTTGCACGCACTCTAAAAGAAATTGATGTTTTTGCTCATCGCCCAGCGCGCGGACTAAGTTGAGTTTAATCTTCATCAACTCGGTGTTGGACGGATCCAACAATGGGTCGAGCAGGCTCAAAGCGCGCTCGAAATTGTAATCGGCAATGGCTCGGTAGACCCTGTCGAGTTTTTGCTGGGATTGATCGACGGCCTGGTCTTGTTCGATATAGTCGGTGTCGATGGTTTGTTGACCGTAACGATTGAGGTAGAGGATCAACAAATAGCCGCTGATAAAGCCGCCGATGTGTGCGGTGTAGGCCACGTTAGAATCACTGGTTAGCCACTGGATGAGTTCTACAAAAATATAAAACGGCAGCAACCAAATGGCGGGGGCTTTAAAGTAGCCGACAAAAATGTACAGCCAATAAAAAAATTCGATTTTTTGCAATCGAAATAAAGTTACGTACATGGCCAGCACCGCTGAAATAGCGCCACTGGCACCCACCAAGTAGGTTGTGCCAGAGGAAAAAAGTTGGTGCATTAGGTAGTAAAACAGTCCGCCGCCGGCGCCACCGATTAAATAAAACAGCAAAAAACGCCGAGAACCCAAGCTGGCTTCCACGGCGAAGCCACAGATCAACAAAAAAATCATATTGCCAATTAAATGGCTCCAACCGCCGTGTAAAAACTGGTGGCTAAATACATCTACCACGCTAAATTGGCCTGTGTTCATGCCAAAGGCGCGAGCACTGAGGGAGTTCACGTAATCGTTAATCGTTTGCCGTTGTTCTAACCAGCGGTTTTGCTCCTCGGCGGAGGTGGTGTAAAACGAAATGGTTTCTTGCAGGTAGCGGTGGAACTCAGGGTCGAAGGTCATGAGCTCGTAGGCCAGATAAGGCTGGTCGTCTTTGATGGCATCCAATTCTTGTTCGGAGATGTCGTTGGCCTTGAGTCGAAAGTCGACGTAGGCCGGCCACTCGCGATCGAGCATATCTTGAGTGTGGTAGTAATCGAGGGTTTTTTGGTAGGTGCGGTTGTCGTGGCCGTTACTGATGATAAATATGATTGCATTAATCACCACCAGCGCCAGAACAATGAACGGAGGGCGGTTCCAATCAATGCGCTTTTCAGTGGGTAATATGACCATAAATCGCCAGTAACAACTGGGCCCCAATCAATGTTGGGGCCGTATTTTTATCATTATTTCAATGAATCGATGCTTAAGCTTAGTATCAGTCGATCAGTTTGAGCAATTGAACCACCAATTGTTGCCTCGCTCTAGAGCTTATCGTAGTCGGCGCGGGATTTTGTTTTATTTTCATCAAGCCACTGGTTTAAATCGAGCAAATCCTTGGGCCCGAGCAGACCAGCGGTTTGTTTAAGGCGCAAAGTGTCCAAAATATAGGCGTACAGAGCGTTGTAATAATCGCTGCGCGCCTGAAAGACACCCTGTTGCGCGTTTAACACATCCACAAAATCGCGGGTTCCCACTTCGTAGCCGGCTTCGGTGGCTTCCAGAGAGCTCTCGCTGGAGACGATAGCCTGCTTGCGCGCGTCGACTGTAGCCACGTCGGTTAATACCGTTAGGTGTTGTGAGCGCGCGGCCTGCACGATCTCGCGCTTGGTTTGCAGGTAGTTTTCCTGGGCCTGTTGGTAGCGCGATTCGGCCTGGCGGGCCTGGGCTTTCACACCGCCGCCAGCGTAGAGGGGAAAATCAACTCGCACCGAGATGCTGGTTTGTTCGATATCGTTAGCGCCTTGAAAGCGTCGATTGTCCGACTCAGAAATTGAGGCTTCCACGGTGGGGTTGTAGGAGTTGCGCACCGAGCGCGCGCTGTGCTTGGCGGCTTTGGCCGACAGCTTACTGGCTTTTAGAGCGAAGTTATTGGTGAGGGCAAACTCCACCCACTGATCGCGGTTATTGGGTACGGGTTCGGTAACCGGGAAATTATCGGCCAATGAGGCCACTTGGTCGTAGCTGCTGCCGGTAATCACTTCCAGTGTATCGTAGGCGGAACCAAGATTGACACGATCGGCCAAGGTATCGGCGCGAGCACTGTCGTAGGTGGCTTGAGCATCGTGTACGTCAGTAATGGCGGTCAAGCCTACCTCAAAGCGCTGTTGGGTTTGCTCTAACTGGTGCTTGAGGGCTTTTTCGCGAGCAATGCCGTTGTCGAGAACATCGGCAGCACGCAGCACGTCAAAATAGGCGCTGGCCACGCGCACAATAAAGGCTTGTTGATCTGAGGAATATTGAGCTCTGGCTTGCTCAGTCAGTACCACCCCTTCTTTGTAATTGAACCAAGCACTCAGATCGAATAGGGGTTGAGATAAGCTGACGGTGTAGGTGATTCCCACATCAGAAGCAAAATTACCGCGCAGGGCATCGGCCGTACGTGCTTCCGAGTCGGAGTACACTGCAGACGTGCCGATGGAGGGCAACAGCCCTGCGCGGCCCACTTTATAGGACTCCAGCCCCGCCTCATAAGCGGCGGTATCGGCTTTGTATTGATGTTCGTTGTTGAGCGCTTGTTGATAGACTTGTTGTAAATCGATGGCAAAAAGTGAGCTAGAAAGCGTACTGGAAGCAGCAAAAAGAGTTAAACCAATTAATGCTTTAGCTGGTTTTAGGGTCATAGGGTTGGCCTTCCAAATGCGAATAGAGTTTGATTGGCGCGTCGTCTTTTCTGGTGTGTGATGGGGCGTTGTCGCACGTTATGACTTGCAGTCCATTTTGTCTTTGGTGTTAACAAGGTATTGTTTAATCCCTACTGTATGGCAAGGAATTAATAGCTTGCCTAAAAAAAGAATTTGCCCCGAAATTTTGGCAGTGCGCAATTGCGCGTATGCGTAGAACAGACCGGAAAAATGCGGCGGAGTTGCGCAAGCGCCGGTTTCATTTTGGGGCGTTAATATACTGTACTTGGCGACGGACTGCATTGGCTTGACCAACCTACCTCGCTAAATAACGGTATGCTTTTGTTAAATTAACACTTGTTGGCTTTCTGTTAGCGTATTAAAGAGCGGTAAACGGCTCGACAACCGTTAACTATAAGCCAAAACAAAGAGACAATCACAGTCAGCCGAATTGAGGCAGAGTGTCGGTAGTTTTGATGGAGACGACATGAATCTGGCTAAACAATCACTGCTATACGCCTTTTTGAGTGAATAACTATGAGTGAACCTTCTTCTCCTAATGTGCAATTATTAGCAACAGAGACCCGCTATGAGGGTTTTTTTAAGATACTGGCACTGAAGGTAAAGCACACCTTGTTTGGCGGCGGTTGGAGCCCGGTCATTACTCGGGAGTTGTTCGAACGTGGCTCGGCTGCGGCGGCCTTATTGTACGATCCACACAACGATCTGCTGGCAATGATCGAGCAGTTTCGGGTGGGTGCGTTAATGGGCGGAGCCAAGAGCCCTTGGTGTTTTGAAGTGGTGGCAGGCATGATCGATGAGGGCGAAACGCCCGAACAGTCGATTCGCCGGGAACTGCTAGAAGAGGCCAATTTCGAGCCCTCGGATCTGCCGTTGATCTGCTCGTATCTTTCAAGCCCCGGTGGTTCCAGTGAGCGTATCCATTTGTATTGCGCGCTGGGAGATTTAACCAACGCCGGCGGAATATTCGGTCTTGCTGGCGAATCGGAAGACATCAAGGTCCACGTTCTACCCGCCGAGCAGGTGTTAAGCCAGCTCTATAGCGACGAATATTGCAACGCCGCCACGCTCATTGCCCTACAGTGGCTGCAAGCTAATCGGGAACGATTGCGCCAGGCTGCATTAAAGTAATGTGTTCATCGCCAATATCCTCAATGAGTTAATGGGGCTTTCTTAACATCTACTCTTAACAACTAAACGGAGTCGACATACATAGTTAACGGCGTCGATTGTGGTGTAAAAAATCAGCGGTCGCCAAACAGCGGCTTACGGACTCTTGCCCAATGGGCTATAAATAGGTCAAAGTATTGCCTCGCAAAGTCGCCCTTTGCGGCAACGAATGCATCGCAACCAAAGTTGCTGGGAGACGTTTCGTTTGTCTGTGAGGAAACCATCCGCCCTGCACAAGGGCCAATACGCCGTAGACCTTCGTGTTCACCAAGCCGAATGCGAGGCAAACTACGTGCGCCTTATCAAACTCTTGCCCGGTATCACCGAGCGCGAGCGCTGGGAGTATTGTCTCGCCGATAAAGCCCACGCTGCCGCCAATCGAGTGAGTTTGCGAGTCTTAGAGCAGGCTCCGTACACCTCCACCGTTGAAGTCAAACAACAGCACGCCAGCCACCCTTACGAATCTGACAGGGTTTTGCGTGTGCGCATGTACCACGACGCGCGAATGGCCGAAGTTGTGGCCTGGAACAAACATTGGAACACTCGATCCCGCTATCATTACCCGAATGAGCAGATGTACCACCGAGACGAAAAATTACAATTGAATCGTTTTTTAGGTGAGTGGTTAGCCCATTGTTTAGCACAAGGTAGAGTAGTAACCCCGATAACCAGTGAGTCATAACGGGGCGGCCCGTAATAAAAACTTAATTCGACGCGTCACAATTATGCAAAAAATGTCGATTGGGCCCCAGTTTTGGTAAAAAATTGTATAGATTCTGTACGTTTCGTGTCGTACAGCTTGTCATACTGGTTATAATTGACAGGTAAATTGAGCCTCTAGATGACAATTCAGTGAATGTTTACTGTCATGCTTCACTGATTTAGGGCGTTTGGACGGTCTTTGGGTAAATATTTCGAGCGACTATGTTTCCAACCATGTTTCGAGAAAGCGACATTATCAAATTGGCACAAATAACGGATCCTCACCTGGGTAAAAACCCGGGGGATACGCTGTTGGGTGTGGATACTGATCGCAGCTTGAGCGATGTTTTGGCGCAGTTGCCCACCGACCATCACGTGATTGTCTCTGGTGATTTATCCAACGACGCGAGCCCCGAGTCTTACCGACGTTTCGCCGATACCCTAGCTCAGTACCAAATCCATCAGTGGTCTTGCCTGCCCGGTAATCACGACGACGATCAAGTGATGAATCGTGTGCTCGGCCCGGCAGTCATCAACCCTGTGCAGGTGCACGGTCGCTGGTTGGTTATTTTGCTCAACTCCCGTGTACCCGGCTACGAGCACGGCGATTTAAGCACCTGCGAGTTGGCCTTTCTCGATAAAACCTTGTCGCGCCACAAGGATTTGCACGCATTAGTATTTTTACACCACCAGCCAGTGCCGGTGGGCAGTAAATGGCTCGATCAGTATATTGTTCGTTCCGCCGATCGCTTTTTTAGTACGCTGGATAAACACAACAATGTGCGAGCGGTTTGCTGGGGCCATGTCCATCAGGATTTCCACACCGTACGCAATGGCGTACAGCTGTTTGGCAGCCCTTCTACTTGCGCGCAGTTTAAGCCGAATTGCGACGAGTTTACCGTCGATACCGCCATGCCCGGTTATCGGCTGTTCCAATTGATGCCCAATGGCGCATTGAAAACCGAAGTCAATCGTGTCTCTGAAAAAGACTACAACATCGATTTAGCCTCCTGCGGATACTAGATCCGCAGGCCCCGCTATAGTCAAACCTGCGTTTTTCATTCAAACCTGCATTTTTTCTTTCTTCTTACACTGCGTTAGAATTCGCCTCGGTGCGCTTTAGGGCTATCGGCGCACATTTTTTAAAGAACGGGTTTGATTGAAGGAAAAACTATGACAGCACTGCTGTACATTCACGGCTTCTTGAGTTCGCCGCAAAGCCATAAAGCGCAGCTAACACAGGACTATCTTGCACAACATCACCCAGAAATCAGCTTTCACGCGCCGGCACTCACCGCGTACCCAGGCAAAACCCACGACGAGTTGGAAGCCATTGTGCAAGCCCATCTCAGCGAGCCTTTGTATTTGATGGGCAGTTCCATGGGTGGGTTTTGGGCTACTTACCTGGCCGAAAAATACGATCTGCCCGCGGTGTTAATCAATCCCGCCTGCGAACCGCTTAAATTAATGCCCAACTATGTGGGGCGGTCGCTGCGCAACTACCACACCAAAGAGCGCTATCGACTGGAACCGCACCACCTTGATGAACTGGCTGCGGTGGATGTTGCGCCGATCAAGCGCTTACAAAACTATTGGTTGCTCGCTCAAACCGGCGATGAAACCCTCGACTACCGCAAAGCCGTGGCCAAATATCAGGGCTGTAAGCAACAGATAGAAGAAGGCGGTGACCATGGATTTGTGGCATTTGAGCGACATCTGCCGGCGAGCCTGAGCTTTTTTCAAGATTTCTATAGAAACCGAACCGAGCATTGCGTATAACTGCTCGGCAATTCAAACAGTATTCAGTAAACACCGATGGCCAACTATACAGCAGAAGATATTGAAGTCCTCACGGGCTTAGACCCCGTGCGCAAACGTCCGGGCATGTACACCGACACCACCCGGCCCAATCATTTGGCGCAAGAGGTGATCGACAACTCCGTAGACGAAGCACTGGCCGGTCATGCCAACCAAGTGGATGTTACGCTGCACAAAGATCATTCCATGACCATCAGCGATAATGGTCGCGGTATGCCGGTGGATGTACACCCCGAGCAGGGTCGCCCCGGTGTCGAAGTTATTTTATCCACGCTGCACGCCGGCGGTAAGTTTTCCAATAAAAACTACCAATTTTCCGGCGGTCTGCACGGTGTGGGCGTGAGTGTTGTTAATGCGCTGTCGAAAATACTCGAAGTAACCATAAAACGCGGCGGTATTGTTTATCGCATCGGTTTTATGGGCGGTAATAAGGCATCCGAGTTAGAAGAAATTGGCACCTGTGGCAAACGCGAAACCGGCACCAGCGTGCGCTTTTTGCCCGACGAACAATACTTCGACAGCAACAAGTTTTCTGTGCCCCGACTGCGTCATGTACTGCGCGCCAAGGCCGTGCTTTGCCCAGGATTGACCGTCAATTTCAACAACGAACAAGCCGACGAATCCGATCAATGGTATTACGAAGACGGCCTTCGAGACTACCTTGCAGCCAGCACCCAAGGTTGGGCTTGTATTCCCGAGTCGCCGTTTGTGGGTTCATTCAGCGGCGAAACCGAAGCGGCTGATTGGGCCGTGCAATGGTTGGTAGAAGGCGGCGAGTTAACCCAAGAAAGTTACGTTAACCTTATTCCCA
>CAYFFE010000046.1:0-3282 GCA_964342265.1 uncultured Cellvibrionaceae bacterium
GAGCGCTACAACCTGATTCAGGAAGTGGATTTATGGGTGGTGCGCAACACCTTTGCTTGGCTTGGCGATTATCAGCAAAGCAAAGACGCCGAGCCGTTAATTTGTGCAATTAATTTATCGGGTTCCACCATTGGTGATAAAAGCTGTTTAAATCAAATTATCGATTACCTCGAGCGCTATCGCATCGATGCGCAATTTGTCTGTTTCGAAATTACCGAAACCGCCGCCATTGGCAACTACGAGGCCGCCAATCGCTTTATTACCGCACTTAAAGCCAAAGGCTGCTGTTTTGCGCTGGATGATTTTGGCAGTGGTTTGTCGTCGTTTGGCTACTTAAAAAACCTGCCGGTGGATTATTTAAAAATCGATGGGGTTTTTATTCGCGATCTGGCCAACAATCGGGTCGATCAAGTGATGGTGCAATCCATTAATTCGCTCGGCCACGAATTGGGATTAAAAACCATTGCCGAATTTGCCGAGTCGCAAGCGGTAGTCAAGTTGTTAACGGAGCTCGGTGTGGATTATGTGCAGGGCTATTACATCGCCGAGCCACGACCGTTAGAATCGGCGCAGCGTGTGGCGTTTATGCCGCGCTAAATGCATTTCGTGTTAAACACGTTAGGCCAACGTTATTTTTGGTTGGCATTGAATAAAATGGATTCAAAAAAATCCCGGCGGTAAAGCCGGGATTTTTTTACGGTTTTTAATCGGCCAGAATTTGTAATTTGGCTCGCGTTGCCTCGTCCATGGCTTCGAACGGTGTCACCAGTGCTGTACTGAGTGCGCTGTGTGCCACGCTTACCGGTTGATCGCGGCCCAGGCGTTTGACCACATCCACCACAATTTTTTGTGCGCGATTGGCGTTTTCCATTAAATTAGCCAGGGCCATATTGGCGTTAACATTGTCTTCTTTCGGGTGCCAGCAGTCGTAGTCGGTGGCCATCGCCAGGGAGGTGTAGGCGATTTGTGCCTCGCGAGCCAATTTGGCTTCGGGCATGTTGGTCATGCCGATTACCGAGCCATTCATGCTGCGATACCAATGGGATTCGGCCAAGCTCGAAAACTGCGGCCCTTCAATGCACACATAGGTGCCTTGCCGGTGGCAGGTTACTCGCTCGGCTTCGGGCAGGCCGTCCACCGCATCGGCGACAATACCGGCCAAAGCGGTGCACACAGGCTCGGCCATCGACACATGGGCCACTGCGCCTTCGCCAAAAAATGTATTTTGGCGGGATTTGGTTAAATCAATGAATTGATCGGGAATCACCATGTCTTTCGGGGCGATGTGCTCTTGCAAACTGCCCACCGCCGAAATTGATAACAAATATTTAACACCCAGCATTTTTAGCGCGTAAATATTGGCTCGGTAGGGCAGCTCCGAGGGAATCAAACGATGGCCGCGACCGTGGCGGGCTAGAAAAACCACGCTAATGCCATCGATGGTGCCGTGCACCAACACTTCAGAGGGCGTGCCGTAGGGTGTTTCGATGGCCAATTCCTGAATATTTTCTAGGGCGTCCATTTGATACAAACCGCTGCCACCGACAATACCAATGGCGGCTTTGGGAAAACTTTTTGTCATACTTGTCTCCGTTTCTGGATGCGCAAGGTTGATAAATTCCTGTGCGCTGGAATAATTCCGCCACCGATAATATCGATGGGCCGGCGTTCACCCAAATCATTGTGTGAACGTTGTATGTCACAAATCCATCACAAACTGTTGTTCACACGAACTATCACCGCCTTTTAGGCTTCTTATAGTTCCAGTCTTAGAGTGAGAATCACATGCACGCGACCCTACCACTTCTGGAAATTACCGATTTTCCCGCAATCGATCGGGCGCCGTTGAGCACGCTGCAAGTTAACTTAGGTTATTTGTGTAACCAGCGTTGTCTACATTGCCACGTTAATGCCAGCCCCGATCGCAAGGAATTAATGTCCTCGGAGTTGATCGATTTAATTCCCAAGGTGTTAGCCGCTCGCGGCCTGTCGGTGTTGGATTTAACCGGTGGCGCGCCGGAAATGCACCCGCAATTTCGCGAACTGGTGGTCGCTGCGCGACAACTCGGCGTTGAGGTCATCGACCGCTGTAATTTAACAATTCTTTCCGAGCCAGGCTACGAAGGTTTGGCGGAATTTTTGGCCGAAAATAGCGTGCAGGTGGTGGCTTCCATGCCTTGTTATTCGCCCAAAAATGTCGATGCCCAGCGCGGCGACGGTGTGTTTGATCGCAGTATCGCCGGATTAAAAATGCTCAATGAATTGGGTTACGGCAAAGAAAACAGCGCTTTATCGCTGAATTTAGTCTACAACCCACTGGGCCCGGTACTGCCACCGGATCAAGTTGCTTTGGAGCAAGACTATAAACGCGAATTAAAAAATCATTTTGATATTGAATTTAACGGCCTATTCGCATTGGCGAATATGCCTATAAACCGATTTGGCTCCACGTTAATTTCCAAAGGTCAATTCGAAAATTACATACAATTGTTAAAAGAAAATCAAAATACCGACAACATAAATCATGTAATGTGTCGCACATTGGTGAGTGTCGATTGGCAGGGGTATCTGTACGATTGTGATTTCAATCAACAGTTGGATTTAACCATTACTGCAGACAACAAGCGCAAACTTCATTTAAACGACTTGTTGCAAGACGATTTACTCGGCTCACCAATTCAGGTGGCTGATCACTGTTACGGTTGCATTGCCGGCAGTGGCTCCAGTTGTGGTGGGGCGCTAAGTTAAGCGCCCGCCCTTATTGATGCGTTGAAATAAGGAAATCCCCGTGAAAAAAGTATTTATTGTCGTCGTTATAGCAGCGTTAATTGCTGCTTTTTTTCTGCTCGATGGCCCCAAGTATTTGTCCATCGATGGCATAAAACAGCAACTGGAAACCTTGGAAGCTTGGCGAGATCGTTCATTTGTCGGTTTGGCTATTGGCTTTTTTATTGTTTATGTCGTGGCGACGGCTATGTCGTTTCCGGGCGCGGCAGTACTTACTTTGGCGGCAGGCGCTCTGTTCGGCTTGGGCTGGGGGTTGTTGATCGTTAGTTTTGCCTCGTCCATTGGTGCCACCATCGCCTTTTTTGTCTCGCGCTATCTGTTACGCGATTGGGTGCAAGAAAAATTCGGCGGCCGTTTAAAGGCGCTCAACAACGGTATTGAGAAGGACGGCGGATTTTATCTGTTCAGTTTGCGTTTAGTGCCGGTTTTTCCATTTTTTGTCATCAACCTGTTAATGGGGTTGACGCCGATTCGCGCCACGACTTTTTACTGGGT
>CAYFFE010000046.1:3382-26619 GCA_964342265.1 uncultured Cellvibrionaceae bacterium
TCGCAAGAGCCGCAGTTTTCCTTCAAAAAAGTGTTTGAACGAGTGCAAAGTGTGGTTAAAGCCATTGAGCCCCACGACAGCGTGGAGCGCTACACCGGCTTGGGCGTGGATGTAAAAACCGGTCACGCCAAATTGCTCGATCCGTGGACGGTGCAAATCACCAACGACGATGGCAGCACCGAAAAACTTACCGCTCGCTCTATTATCATCGCCGCCGGTGCCGAGCCATTGGTGCCGCCCATTCCGGGCCTGGACGACGTTGGCGTACTCACCAGCGATACGCTCTGGGAAAAATTCGTCGCCATGGATGAGCCGCCCGAGCGCTTGGTGGTATTGGGCGGTGGTCCCATCGGTTGTGAGTTGTCTCAAGCCTTCGCCCGATTGGGCATTGCCGTCACCCAAGTGGAAATGGCCGAACGCATTTTATTAAAAGAAGACGAAGACGTGTCTGCCGCGGTTAAAGCCAACATGGAGCGCAACGGCGTAACCGTATTAACCGGCCACAAAGCGGTGGCTGCTGAGTTAGACGGCGATCAGAAATTTCTCGTGGCCGAGGTGGGCGGTGAGACCGTTAAAATTGGCTTTGATGAAATCGTCTGTGCTGTGGGCCGCAAGCCGCGCTTAACCGGTTACGGTTTGGAGGAGTTGGGCATTCCCACCAACCGCACGGTAACCACCAACGAATATTTGCAAACCTTATTCCCCAACATCTATGCCGCCGGTGATGTGGCCGGGCCTTACCAATTTACCCACACGGCATCGCACCAAGCTTGGTATGCCTCGGTGAATGCGTTGTTTGGCCAATTTAAAAAATTCAAGGCCGACTACAGTGTTATTCCGTGGGTTACTTATACCGACCCCGAAGTGGGCCGCGTGGGTTTGAGTGAGCAAGAGGCCAAAGAACAGGGCATTGAGGTGGAAGTAACCACCTACGGCCTGGACGATTTGGATCGAGCCATCACCGAAAGCGAAGCTCACGGCTTTGTTAAAGTACTGACCGTACCGGGCAATGATAAAATTTTGGGGGCAACCATCGTTGGCCATAACGCTGGCGAATTAATTATTGAATTTGTTTTGTGCATGCGTTGGAAGCTTGGCCTCAACAAAATTATGGGCACCATTCACCCGTACCCAACCTGGGCCGAAGCCAACAAATACGCCGCCGGCGAGTGGAAAAAAGTGCGCGCGCCAGAAAAAATGCTGGCGTGGGTGGAAAAATACCACACTTGGAAACGAGGCTAAGAGCAATGAAATTACTGTTACCACTATTGATGACCAGTGTGCTTGGGGTTACTGCTTCTGGGGTTTTCGCACAAGCTCCGGTATCTGAAGGACAAATGTCTGAAGAACAAATGTCGGCAGAATCGATGTCAGAACCAAAGATGTCCGACGAGCAAATGTCCGACGAACAAATGGCCGAGCCTGCAATGTCAGCCGATACGATGATGGAATCCGAAATGATGCAAGCCGATCATTTCGATCACGGCTTGTTTGATCAAATTTTGGCGAAACATTTGGTCGCCAAAGACGGCGGCCAAAGCACCTGGGTGGATTACGCCAAAATCCAAGCCGAGAGCGCCGACACTTTAGATCAATATTTAGCGGCTTTAAGTGCGGTGAGCGCGGAGCAATTTAACGACTGGCCTCAGTCCGAGCAGTTGGCTTTTTTGATCAACGCCTACAATGCCTGGACTATTCAATTGATCATCGACAATTATCCGGGCATCGATTCCATTCGCGATTTGGGTACCTGGATTAAGTCGCCGTGGAAAAAATCCTTTATTCCCCTGTTGGGCGAAACGCTGTCGTTGGATGACATCGAACACGGCCGCATTCGCGCCGAAGGCGTTTACCAAGATCCACGCATTCACTTCGCTGTAAACTGTGCCAGTATTGGTTGCCCGCCGCTGCGCACCGAAGCGTTTACTGGCGATAAGCTGGATCAGCAATTAACAGAACAAACCCAACTGTTTTTAATGGATAGCTCGCGCAATCGCGTTGATGGCAAAAAGCTGGAGCTTTCGTCCATTTTTAAATGGTACCGGGGCGATTTCGAAAAAGGCTGGTTGGGTTACCAATCGCTCAGCGCCTTTTTGTACGACTACCGTCAAGCGCTGGGTTTAAACGAGCAACAGTCGGCACAATTAAAAGCCGAAGACTTTAAAATTCGCTTTTTGGATTACGACTGGAATCTCAACGACGTAAAAAATCTACCGCAGTAATCGGCACAGGTTTTGGAGATTTCACAATCGGTCATCTAACGCTTATTCAGCTCAACGTTTATTAGTCCAGCGTCTATGGCAAGCCAATTGAGTGTGGTGGTTCCCATTTTAAATGAGGAACCCCAACTCCCCGAACTTTTCCAACACCTGAGCCCATTAAGCCATCATCAAATTATTTTTGTCGATGGCGGCAGCGACGATCAATCGACCCGCTTGGTGCAACAGGCGGGTTTTTCGTTAGTGCAATCGGAAAAAGGCCGAGCGCGACAAATGAACGCCGGTGCGGCCATGGCGACGGGTGATATTGTGCTGTTTTTGCACGCCGACACACGCTTACCGCCTTCTGCAGAGCAATTAATTATTGAATCAATGTACAATACCGGCAAAGTTTGGGGTCGGTTCGACGCGCGCATTACTGGTAATCATTGGTTGCTGCCGGTGGTTGCGCGCATGATGAGTTGGCGCTCGCGACTTACGGGCATTGCCACGGGCGATCAGGCGATTTTTATACGCCGCAGTGTATTTAATCGCTTAGGCGGCTTTTCGGACATTCCGTTAATGGAAGATATTGAAATCAGCCGGCGGCTTAACCGAGAATCCAAACCCGTGTGCTTACGCGCGTGCGTTACCACCAGTGGACGCCGCTGGATGAGCCGAGGCGTGTTACGCACCATTGTTTTAATGTGGTATTTGCGCTTTGCCTATTGGCGCGGCGTGAGCCCAGAAAAACTGGCCAGCCTGTATCGCTGAGCGCGCCGCTAATTTTGTATTGCACTAATTTTGTAATGCACTAATTTTGAAATTAAAAGTGAATCGCTAAAATCCATGCCTCGCATTATTATTATCGCCAAAGCGCCCCGTGCGGGTTACGCCAAAACTCGATTAATTCCCGCGCTGGGTGAGCAGGGTTCGGCGCAGTTGGCCAGCCGATTGCTGGAACACGCCATCGAGCAAGCGTTGGCTGCAGAGCTGGGTGAGGTGGAATTGCGCTACGCTCCGGATAACTGGCCGGCACAAGCGCAATGTCCCCAAGGGCAGCGCTTGCACTGTCTGCCACAAGGCGAGGGCGATTTGGGGGCGCGCATGGCGCGGGCTTCTCAACAAGCGTTAGCACAAGGGCAGTCGGTAATTTTAATGGGCACCGATTGTCCGAGTTTAACGGCGTCGGTACTGCGGCAATTGAGCGATCGACTCAAAGAGCACCGGGCCTGTATAGTGCCCGCTGAAGACGGCGGCTACGTGGCGCTTGGGCTCAATGACTTTCATTCCAGTATTTTTCAAGACATTCACTGGAGCACCGAACACGTCGCCGAGCAAACACGCAATAAAATGCAACAACTGGGTTGGGACTGGCACGAGTTGGCAACACTGGCCGACATCGATGAAGCCTGTGATCTGCAGCACTTGCCGGGCTCGTGGAAACAAGAATTAGGAATAAAAGAGGTAGATCAACCGTGAGTAGTCACGATCTGGTGAAAGATTATTATGGCAAACAATTGCAATCGTCGGCCGATTTAAAAACCGATGCCTGCTGCGATCCAACCAGTATGCCCGAGTGGTTAAAACCCTTGCTGGCCAATATTCACCCGGAAGTGTTATCGCGCTATTACGGCTGTGGCTTAGTTTGCCCGGTGGAATTAAAAGGCAAGCGGGTGTTGGATTTGGGCTGCGGTTCCGGTCGCGATGTATACGCGTTGGCGCAATTGGTTGGCCCAGAGGGCGAAGTGGTTGGCGTAGATATGACCGACGAACAATTAGCCGTTGCCGAACAATATCAAGCCCACCATGCCGAACAATTCGGCTTTAACAATGTTCGCTTTTTAAAAGGTTACATCGAAAAACTCGACGAGTTGGATTTAGAGCCCGCCAGTTTTGATGTGATTGTCTCTAACTGCGTAATTAATTTATCGCCCGATAAAGACGCGGTTATCAGCGGAGCCTACAAATTATTAAAAGAAGGCGGCGAGATTTATTTCTCCGATGTATACGCCGATCGTCGAGTGCCGCAAGCGCTGGCCGAAGACCCGATTTTGTTGGGCGAATGTTTGGGCGGTGCACTGTACTGGAACGATTTTTTAAATACCGCCAAGCGCAACGGCTTTTTAGATCCGCGCTTGGTGGAGTGGCGACCCCTCGGTGTGGTTGATCCGTCGGTAAAAGAAAAAGTCGGTGCTATTCAATTTATGTCGGCCACTTACCGCTTATTTAAATTACCGCAATTAGAAAGCGACTGCGAAGATTACGGCCAAGCGGTAATTTACAATGGCACCATCGCCGAATCGCCCAACGTGTTTTTACTCGACGGTCATCACCTGATCGAAAAAGGCCGCGTGTTTACCGTGTGCGGTAACACCTGGCACATGCTGGCGAGCACTCGCTTTGCCGAACACTTTGAATTTATCGGCGATTTTTCCACGCACTATGGTATTTTCCCCGGTTGTGGTGGTATCACCCCGTTTGTGCAGGCCGAAACCGCCGGCGATGCTGGGGAAAGTTGCTGTTAGGCGTTTATCGTTTTATGAGCGATTGTATTATCAATCGTCGTTTGATGGGCAATGGGCGAAAATAAGCAACAATTATTGAATCGCCCGCGGCCGAGCGAAACACACTCGTTTCGGCCGCCATTTTCCGTAAAAAACAGTACCGCAGCCGTTGCGCGCTTTCCCTTTCCGTTAGCTTCTGTTTCGTCCTCCAAAAAACCGTCGCCGTTTCGTTACAGCGTGAATGTAGCGCCGCATAGCCCGAGCGGAATTGCGGGATCGGTGGATGAATATTTTTTTGATATCGACGAATTTTATTACTCGGAGCTGGCCGAGCGGCAACTCACCTTAGCGCAATACCCACAGCATCATTGGCTTACAAATTCTATGAAGCCTGCCGCTTGGGAATTATTGGCCAACTCACTGAAACGTCTGGCCAGAGATTATCCGCACTATTTTACGCTTACCATCAACGGCAACCACTGGCATTGGCACAATCAACTAACCGGCGATACGCGCGTATTTAACCTCGACAAAAACACCGGCCTCGACGACTCACCGTTAATGTTTTTAGGCAGCCAATTACCGGGCGACTGGGCGCTTTTACAACAGCAGGATGATCAACTGTATTTGCAGGCGGGATTAATCACTGGCCCGGCTGGTTGGTCGTTGCAAGCGGTGCGCGGTATGGATTATTACCAATGGCATGCACCGGTGCCGGACGATTATCAGGTGTTTAAACGCTCGCTAAATTATTTACTGCGATTGCCGGCGGATCAACCAGTGCGGCGAACAAATTGGGGTTTGTGCGTCGATCCCCGGTTGCACATGTCGTTGGATAATCAACAACAATGGCGCAACGCCTGGCAGAATTTATCGCCGCAAGATTTCGGGCAGCGTGTTAATTTACGCGTGGAGTGGCAAGTGCTGGAGCGTTTGCCCAAGTCCAAGGCCATCGCGTTTTACATTAAAACCTATTTTTTAACTCTGGCAGACATGCAATCGCAACCCGATTGGCTGAGCGCGTTACGCCACGCGCTGGAAACCATGCCAGAAGCCATTGCTCGCTATAAAAACCTGCATTTAGCAAGGCCGCAGTTGTTGGATTTTTTAAATCGCACTTCGTAAGCGGTTTTTATTTTACCAACCGCAAGGGCATTTCTGGCGCAGCTACTTGGGCCAAAAATTTTTGGCAATCCACCTTGGCCGTCGGCTCAGAAGCGTTGGGCTGGGTGCAGCAGGCTAAACACAATCGCCAAATAGCGCGCTTGCTTGCAGCATTTAAACAGTGCATTTCCGCCGCGCAAAGTTCACCTTTGCGAAACAGCGATTCCAGCTTGTGCAAGGGTATTTCGATTTGCACATTAGCTGGGCTGGGCGAGTGGCTGCTGTGGGCCATACAGTGACTCCTGTTGTGTTAAGCGCTTGGATTTACAATTCTGACAAGTGCCCGAGCACGGGCGCGAGTGATTGGCGCTCGGTGCCGGTGTTGAGTTGTGCGCAGGCGTAGATGTCGTCCCTGAGCGGGCAATGATCTGGGGCATAACCGATTCCTTTTGAGTGCTTGTTGGTTAATCTAAATGAGAATCGTTATCATGTCAACGGTTACCGCTTTCATCGAATTCAGCACTAGCCACTTTTAGAATCATTCAAACGTTTGAAGGCCACGCAAACTTTTGAAAACCACCTAAATCTTTGAAAGCCTTCTAAATTTTTGAAAACCATGCAAACCTTGGCTGTTATTGGCCGCCCATTAATCCCCAAAATTTACCTGTCGCTTTAAATAAAAAGTGTTTCGCCCAGAGTCCATTAAATTTGCCAATTAATTCGCAGATTGGCAAAGCCTCCGTAATTCTCACAGTGGTGTTTTGTGACGTTGCGGTATGTAATGATTGTTCTAAATTTTATTCGGGTTATTCACAATAATCCTGTCAATGCCGTTGGTTTGGGGAAGTGGCATTAATTTCCCTTTTTCAAATAAACCACTATTCAATTGTCGCTAAAAATTACCATTGCAACTTTTTTTTGTGCGGTGGCGTATCGCCGATAAATTCACTGAGACACGAGGGGTAAGATCATGAAGCATTTTGACGTCGACGATTTAGTTACGACCGCCAAGCAGCGCACCGGTTTAGCCAATTTTGGCGAGCCGGATTTTATGGATAATTTAGCCATTTTTATGGACGCGGTTAACGATGAGCAGGCCATTGCCGAAGATCGTTGGCATCATTGTCGAGAATATTTTATTCGCTTGTTGATCAATCGATTGTGGTTCGCCAAAGACTTGCAAGAACACCCAGAAATCCTCGACGAAGAATTAAAACCGCCCGTTATTATTTTACCGTTGCCGAGAACCGGCAGTACTAAACTGCATAAAATGTTGGCCGCCAGCGGCAGTTTTCAGGATGTTCTCTGGTGGCACATGCACATGTTGTCGCGCATTCCCGGCAAAGACGACGGCGGTGTGGCTGAGCGAATTCGAGCCACGCAAGAATTCGAACGCTGGAGCATGGATATGAGCCCCGATATGGCAAAAGGCCATCCGCTCAGCGCGATGACTACCGAAGAAGAACAAATCCTGCACGAGATGACTTTTTGGTCGGTAAGAATGTCGCTGCAGTGCAGTACTTCACCATCGTATCACGAATGGCAAGCACAACACGGCGCACAGCAAGCCTACGAATTTTTATTTAAACAGTTGCAGTATATTCAATGGCAGCATTATCCCAACAGCAATAAACCGTTTTTATTAAAATCGCCTTCCAATATTGGTCAGGAAGAAAATCTAGTACGCATTTTTGGCCGCGATATTAAATTTATCGCCACCCATCGCGATCCCGTTAATGTGGTTTGTTCTATTTCTGAGGTGATGAATCAATACCGAAAAATTTTCTCCACGCGGCCCACGGAAGAAATAGCCGAATATTATGGCTTTGGTATGACTGCGCATTTGGCGCAAATGGCTATGGATAACATGGCCTGGCGCGATGCCAACCCTGATGTGCAGGTATTGGATGTGGGGTTTAACGATATTAACAACAACCCGGCTAAGGTACTTAAAAATATATACGAATTTTTGGGTATGGAGTTAACACCCGACATTCAAACCAATATTGATTCCTGGCAGAGCGATAAAACCCGCAATAATTATCAAAAAAACAGCTACTCTTTAGAGCGGTTTTGTTTAACCAAAGACGTCGTGCACGATGCCTTTAAACCTTACATCGAGCGATTTTCTGATTACATTGAGTTGTCTTAGCGGTTGAGTATTCGTTACAGTGTGTTGCGCCGTTAATGGTGTGTGCTGCTGATTGCGGGTTCGGTTAGTAGTGGCTGAATTTGTGTTGAATGAGCGAGCAGGGTTTCTATTTGGTCGGCGGTAACAGCCTTGCTGAAAAGAAAACCCTGCACTTCATCGCATGCTAATTCTTGCAAAAACTGCATCTGCGGCCAAGTTTCCACGCCTTCAGCAATAACTTTTAACCCCAGGTTTTTTGCCATGGCAATCATGGCCGAGACAATTTCTGTATTTTTATGATTGTTGGGCACGTCTATTAAAAAGGATTTGTCGATTTTAATGGCATCGATGGGTAAGCTTTTTAATTGACTTAACGATGAATAGCCTGCACCAAAATCGTCAATCGCTACTTCCAAACCCATGTCCGAAAACTGATTAAGCATTAATTGCACAGCACTGCCAACTTGCAACCAATTCTCGGTGATTTCCAATTGGAGATCCAAACGTGTCACGGAAGCTTTTGTCTCGCTCAGCGCTTCTCGCAGGATTTCGGTAACATGGTCGTACATTAGTTGATAGCCCGAAATATTCAAACCTATGCGCAGCGGGGGTAGAGCTCGGTCTTGCCAGGTTTTAGCTTGTAGGCAGCATTCGTTAATAACCCAGCGACCAACTTGGTGAATTAATCGGGTTTCCTCGGCAATTTTAATAAAGTCGTTGGGATACACCAATCCGCGCTCGGGGTGGTGCCAGCGCAGCAGGGCTTCTACCCCAACAACTTTTTGACTGGATACCTCGATTTGAGGTTGGTAATAAACTTCAAACTGGTTTTCATCCAAAGCTTTACGCAAATCCTGTTCTAGTGTCATGCGTTCGATGGCGTCGTTGGTCATGCTGTCGGCAAAAAAAGCAAACGAGTGAGCATCGGAATTTTTGGTGCGGTACATGGCAATATCGGCGGCTTTTTCCAACTCCTGTGCGCTGGCGGCGTTATCGGGGTACACGCTAATGCCGACACTGGTGGAGGTGACAATAGTTTCGCCGCTGTCTAATTGAATGGGCTTGGCGACTTCTGCGATCAGTTTATTAACAATGTCGATAATGCAATTCTGATCGCTAATTTGTTCCAAAATTATCGTAAATTCATCGCCGCCCAGGCGGGCAACGGTGTCTTCATCGCGCACACAGTGTTTTAGTCGCTCGGCCACCGTTTTTAAAACTCTATCGCCGGCGTCGTGACCCAACGTATCGTTAATTAATTTGAATCGATTTAAGTCGAACGTCAACAGTGCGGTTTTGTGACCGTTGCGTTTGGCGTGAGCGAGGGATTGCGCTAAACGAATTTGACAGGCAGCTCGATTGGCCAAGCCGGTTAAGCTGTCGGAGTAGGCCAACATGCTTAACTCGGCCTCGGCTTTTTTTAAGTCGCTGATATCGGCCATAAGGCACACGTAATTGGTCGCGCAATCGGCCTGGTCCTGGGCCACACTGAGATTTACCCAGGCGGCAAAGCTCTCGCCATTTTTGCGTTCATTCCAAACTTCGCCCTGCCACTGACCGTGCTGGTTTAGTGCGTCGATAACGTGCGTGTAAAAGCTATCGTCGCACTCTTTAGCCAATAAAAAATACAATTTTTTGCCGGTAACTTCCGCCGCCGAATAGCCTGTAATGTCACTAAAGGCGGTGTTGATCATAATGATGTTTTTACCGGCATCGGTCACCATTACTGCTTCGCGAGTGTTATCAATTACCACGGAGGTTAGGCGCATGTAGTTTTCGGTGGCTCGGCGCTGAGTAATGTCTCTAACCAACGCCTGCCACTGGCCATTGGCTAAAATATTGGAGCTCACCTCAACCGGTACGTAGTGTCCGTCTTTGTGTCGCAGTTGCCATTCGTCGACGATGGCACTGCCGCGCCCACACAGCAGTTTGTGGCGATTGTCGGTTAAGCGATTAAAGTCGTGCGGGGGAATAAAATCTCGAATGGTTTTGCCGATAATATCTTCGCGGCGTAAACCCAGCATATCGCAGCCCGGTTGATTAACTTCCACATAGCGTCCGCTTAAGTCGGCAATAAAAATTCCGTCCGGCGCTTGGTTCATAAGTGCTTCGTACTGGGCGTGCGTTTGTGCTAATTGTTGGTTTTTACGATTAATGGCGATGAGTAGCCGCACGGCAATCAGTAAAAACCGTAACAGTGATCAGCAGCAGCGCTGTCCAGCCGAGGACGCGAGCTTGTTGCCCGGTCTGGTCCGCCAGTAGGTTAAGGCTCTGCACCGACGCGGATAGTAGCGCAAGGATCGCTAAAACCGTCAACACAGTGGTTAAGCTCGGCAATGACGGCAGTTTTTGGTCGGCAGTAGATTTCATTTTAAAGACAAGTGCGGTAAATGATGGCGCTAAAACTACTATAGTCGACAGACTATTGGGTGCAATTTTAGATGCCAGCACTGATTGGCGCAGGAGGAATATTTTTGGTCGACTGTGGGCAATCCATGGCCAAGTTAGTTGCTAGGAAATGTACTGATCTGTATTGCGAACGTTAGGAGCTAGCGATTGTTAAAGCGTTGTTGCCAAAAGTCAGCTTGCTCAATACCGAGTTTTTCTGGGTCAAAATGATATTCTTTTTGACCTTGCTTGCGCTGATGTTCGTAATCTTTAAGCGCTTTAATGGCAGGCTTGCTGATAAAAAAGATGGCCAATATGCCAATAATATTGAGCCAGGCGGTAAGGCCCACACCAAAATCGCCCAAACCCCAGGCGAGGTCGGCGGTTTTAATGGTGCCGTACAAGGTGGCGGCCATTAGCGCTATTTTTAAGGCGAAAGTTAGGCCCGGTAAATGCAAAAATCGATTGAGGTAGGCGACATTGGTTTCGGCAATGTAGTAATACGCCAAAATGGTGGTAAACGAGAAGAATATCAAAGCCAAAGCCACAAAGGGCGCGCCCACACCGGGTAGAGTGGTTTCAATGGCTGCCTGGGTAAATTCGGGGCTGTTGGCGGCAATATTGGCAGCTAGGTTTTGCACTAAAAAGCCATCGTCGCCACTGTGAACATTGTAGCTGCCGGTGATTAAAATCATAAACGCCGTGGCAGAACACACAAATAATGTATCCACATACACACTAAACGCCTGCACTAGCCCTTGCTGGGCTGGATGCTGCACCTCAGCTGCTGCCGCAGGATGGGGGCCGGTACCCTGACCGGCCTCGTTGGAATATACACCGCGTTTTACGCCCCAACCGATGGCCGCACCCATGCCGGCCATCGGCGTGAAGGCATCGCCAATAATGAGGGCTAAAACTCCGGGCAATTCGGTAATGTTTAAGCCAATAATCACACAGGCAACAATAATGTAAGCCAGTGCCATAAACGGCACCACGTATTGGGCAAACGTAGCGATGCGTTTAACACCACCGAAAATAATAAAGCCCAGCGCTACTAAAATGCCGGTGGCGACCAACACTTTTGCGGAGCTAAAATCGCCCAGTGCGGTAGTAATGACTGCACCACCGCCAAAGGCGTTTTCCACTGCGTTGCCAATGCTGTTGGCCTGCACGCCGGGCAGGCAGAGTCCGCAGGAGACAATCATGGCGATGGCAAATATAACGCCGTACCATTTTTGGCCCAGGGCTTTCTCAAAATAAAACGCCGGACCGCCCCGGTATTGGCCTTCGTCTTCTTCTTTGTAGATTTGCGCCAGGGTCGATTCCACGTAGGCGGTGGCCGCACCCAAAAACGCCACCAACCACATCCAAAAAACCGCACCCGGCCCACCAAAACCAATGGCGGCGGCAACGCCGGCGATGTTGCCAGTGCCGACTCGGCCCGACAGCGAAACGGCCAGCGCTTGAAACGACGAAATACCCTTGTCGGAGTCGCGGCTGTTAAACAACAGCAGCCACATTTCGCGAAACAGGCGCACCTGCACAAAGCGCGTAAGAATGGAAAAAAACAGGCCCGCGCCCAAACACAAAAAAATCAGTCCGGGATTCCAAACGATGGCGTTTAAGCGCGAGATCAGCTCTTCCATTCAGGCTTCCTGTTGTTTTGTTGGCGCGGTGGCTTGTTGTTGCGGAGGTTTTGGCTTAGGCCAGTTTTTGTTCGTGTTCGGGTTCTTCCAGTACGCCCGCGTGCGGGTCTTCGTACACGGCGGTATCGAGTTTTTGCTCGGATTTGGCCACCACGCAAGTCACCATGGCGTCGCCGGTAACATTCACGCCGGTGCGAATCATATCCATAATGCGATCCACGCCGATAATTAACGCGATGCCTTCAACGGGTAAATTCACCTGGCCGAACACCATGGTCAGCATAATTAAGCCCACACCGGGAACGCCGGCGGTACCCACCGAGGCCAGCACCGACATAAAAATAACCATGAGGTATTCGGTTAAGCCGAGATCGATACCGTACAAATTGGCCACAAACACCGTGGCCACGCCCTGCATCATGGCAGTGCCGTCCATGTTAATGGTGGCGCCAAACGGCACGGTAAACGAGGCTACCGAGCCATCCGCGCCCATGCGTTTTTCCACACTGCGCAGAGTAACGGGAATGGTGGCGCTGCTGCTGGCGGTACTGAAGGCAAACATTTGCGCCGCGCGCACTTTGTTGAGAAATACAAAGGGGCTTAAACCGCTGAATATTTTTAACAGCGAAGGCAAAATCACCAGCCCGTGGATCAGTAACACGCCGGCTAACACCAGCATGTATTTGGCGAGTTTAATCACTAGATCAATGCCGAGTTCTGCCACCGCTTTGCCCAGCAGGCAAAATACGGCATAGGGGGCAAAGTGCATGACCAGCTCGACCATCTTCATCATGATGGTGTTGAGCTCTTCGATCAAATTAACAACGCTTTTGACTTCCCGACCACAGGCCAGTACGCAAATACCAAACACCACGGCAAAAAAGATAATGGCCAGCATATCGCCTTGGGCCATGGCGTTGATGGGATTGCTGGGAATAATGCCGGTAATCACATCAAGCAGCGAGGGTGCTTGGTTGGCGCTAAATTCCCGGGCAGTGCTTTCATCTGCGCCTGTGCCAACACCGGTCAGGGTTGCAATGGTCAGCGCCAGTGCCACGGCCAGCGTGGTGGTGAGCATGTAAAGGCCAAAGGATTTGCCGCCCACCCGGCCCAATAATCGAATATCGCCTATACCTAGCACGCCGCATACTAGCGAGAAAAACACCAGTGGCACCACCAGCATTTTTAAGGCGTTAACGAATAATTTACCAACAATGTTGAGAAACCCATCGACGATGTACACCTGGGCAAAACTACCCTCGCTGTACAAGCCCGATAGGTTGATGATTAAACCTACGAATAATCCGGCAATTAAACCGATAAAAACTTTCTGCGTAAGATTCATGTTTACCCTCTTTATATTAAGGCTTGCTGGTAGCCACCGGTTTTGTCGGGTCTAATACATCTGCTGCTTAAAAAGAATTTTCTGATGTGGCAGTTTGACGGCTCTCTGCGGTACATGCAAATTTCAATCAACCGTGATAAAAACAAAAAAGGTGTCGCCTGGTTAATCTTTACAGGTAAGTACACATTTTATTCTCGGTAATTCGGGTCTACGCTTCAGTGAGTTGCGCCGCACTATCGCCAACGCGGATGTTTTATTAATCGCAGTTGTCTGGAGATCGTTTATGTTGCAAGACAAAAAACACAAGGCACACACTACAGGATTGTTTGTTGTGTTTGCCTTGGTTGCCGGTGGTATGAGTACTACGGTGGCCAAGCCCTCCGCTACCGAAGAGATAAAAACGGCACACACCTATGTGTGTAATCTCAAAGGTGCTACACGTCGGGTAGAGGTCAATTACCCGCAACATGTTTTGCCTTTGCCCTGTGAAGTGAATTACTACAAAGACGATGAAGCCCCAGGTGAAAGCCAACAGCTTTGGCACGCCAGTGCGCAGATGGGTTACTGCGAAGTTAAAGCGGATAAGTTTGTGAATAAGCTCGAAAATTACGGCTGGGATTGCGAATAGCACCCCAGTAGAGCGGTGTTTGTGTACACCGTAGTGACCTTTGCGCTATACCCCCGCCTCCACAAGCCTCTGAGTTAATCGGAGGTTACCTATTTCAGTTGGCCCAATATGCGAGTTTATTGCCGATGGTTACCCATCGTAAGAAATTTCTATTCAAAATAAAAAATACAGTTAACCTGTTGGTTTGCTGAATATCCCCGGATGTTAACGAGCGCTGACCGCGCAATTGAGGAGCAATCGGCGAGCTGTTTTTTTTGCAAAGTATCAAATTAGTGCATAGTGATTAATTCCCTGCGGATTATACATTGGCCAATTTCTGGCATGCGTGTCTAGATGTATCACCGTTGATTTTCTTATTCTTTGGGTAAAAATTGTTGGTGGGTACTTAAATCGCTTTTTGTTGATACTTAAATCTGTAGGGTGCTGTGCGGTTTGTGATGAGTTGAGTAATTGTTGCGCAGTACACGCTTTTTTAACCCGTTGGTTAAAATTTGGTAACAAACTTTCAATCATGAATATTCTGGAAACAATCGCACGTTACAGTAATGAAAGTGATTATTTGCAAGATTTGGACTTAATTCCTAAATTTTAGTCGAAGGTCGAGTACTGTCGCGCGCCAGTTTTAGTTATAATCCCCGCGCAATTTGTCATTGGTCGACTGCTGGAAAGCGCTTTAAGAGAACAAAAGGCTTTTGGGGTAAGCCCTGTAAGGCTCGATATGTTGGCCTACAGAACCATTGACAATCCTTTCAGGTAGTCGACCTGCCAAGCCCTTGGCCTAACAATTTTGTAGGCCAGCCGCTAATCGGTTAAGGGCCATAGACCCGTTCCCCCATCACTAAAGCGGGCGTGCACACATAAATTGCCTTCATAAGAATATTGCCAGGCTTGGCCAGCACCCAGTGAACCAAGCCTTGCCTTCGGTTTCACTGGGTAGCGCTACGCTCACAAACATTCGAGGTTACAATGACAACTCCCGAGTCAAAGATTATCTACACCAAAACGGATGAGGCCCCATTACTGGCCACCTATTCGTTTCTACCGATCATCCAATCCTTTGTTGCCAGTGCCGGCATCGACGTAACTCTAAGTGATATCTCCCTCGCCGGTCGCATCATCTCCACCTTCCCCGACAAACTCACCGAAGATCAACGCATTACCGACGAACTTGCCGAACTGGGTCGCCTCACCCAGGAGCCGGGCACCAACATCATTAAGCTGCCCAACATCAGTGCGTCGATTCCCCAGTTGAAAGCAGCCATTAAAGAGTTGCAGAGCAAGGGCTACGATCTTCCCGAATACCCCGATGAGCCAAAAACCGAAGAAGAAAAAGAAATCAACAGCCGCTACGCCAAGGTTTTGGGTTCTGCGGTAAACCCGGTGTTGCGCGAGGGTAACTCCGATCGCCGCGCACCTACTGCGGTTAAAAACTACGCGCGCAAAAATCCGCACAGCATGGGCAAGTGGAAAAAAGCCAGCTCGACCCACGCCTCGTTCATGACCGGTGGCGACTTCTTCGCACACGAGCAATCCGTTACTATCGCCAAAGAAGGCACCGTGCGCATTGAATTCACCGACAGCAACGGCAACACTCAGGTGCTGAAGGGCGACTTCCCCATGGAAGCCGGCGAAGTGCTGGATTCATCGTTTATGAGCAAAAAGGCGCTGTGCGAATTCTTAGAGCAAGAAATCGAAGACGCCAAAGACAGCGATGTGCTGTTTTCACTGCACTTGAAAGCCACCATGATGAAAGTCTCCGACCCCATCCTGTTTGGCCACGCGGTGCGTGTGTTCTTTAAAGACGCCTTCGAAAAACACGGCGATACCTTTAAAGAGTTGGGCATCAACCCCAACTACGGCATGGGCGCGATCTACAGCAAACTTCAAGAATTACCAGAAGAGCAAGCCGAGCAAATCAAAGCCGATTTGGATGCTTGCTACGAAGCGCGTCCTCGCTTGGCCATGGTGGATTCCGATCGCGGAATCACTAACTTGCACGTACCGTCCGATGTGATCATCGATGCTTCCATGCCGGCGATGATTCGCGTCGGCGGTAAAATGTGGGGTCCGGATGGTAAAGAAGCCGACTGTAAAGCCGTCATGCCTGACCGCACGTTTACTACCATCTACCAGGAAGTGATCAACTTCTGTAAAACCCACGGTAACTTCGATCCCACCACCATGGGCACTGTGCCCAATGTGGGCTTGATGGCGAAAAAAGCCGAAGAATACGGCTCTCACGACAAAACCTTCGAAATCCCCGCCGATGGCGTTGTTAAAATCATCGACCAAGACGGCACGGTATTGATGAGCCACGACGTGGAAGCCGGCGATGTATGGCGCGCTTGTCAAACCAAAGATGAGCCCATTCGCGACTGGGTAAAACTGGCGGTTACTCGCTCACGCGCCTCTGGAATGCCGGCGGTATTTTGGTTGGATAAAGAGCGTGCTCACGATGTGGAGTTGATTAAAAAGGTTCGTGAATACCTAAAAGAGCACGACACCGACGGCCTGGAAATCGAAATTATGGCGCCGGTAAAAGCCATTCGCTACACCATGGAACGCTTAAATCGCGGCATGGACACTATCTCGGTAACCGGTAACGTGCTGCGCGACTACCTAACCGATTTGTTCCCCATTTTGGAATTGGGCACCAGTGCGAAAATGCTTTCCATCGTGCCGTTGATGGCCGGCGGTGGCTTGTTCGAAACCGGTGCAGGCGGTTCCGCGCCCAAGCACATTCAGCAGTTTATTCAAGAGGCGCACCTGCGCTGGGATTCGCTGGGCGAGTTTTTGGCCTTGGCAGTATCGCTTGAGGATTTGGCGGTTAAGCAAAACAACCCCAGAGCTGACATACTCGCCAAAGCCTTGGATGCCGCCACCGAAAAATTGCTGGATACCAACAAATCACCACGCCGCAAAGTGGGCCAGTTGGACAACCGTGGCAGCCACTTTTACCTAGCAATGTACTGGGCAGAAGAACTAGCTGCACAAACCGAAGACGCCGAGCTTGCCGCCAAATTTAAACCCTTGGCGGAAACACTGCAGAGCAATGAAACCGAAATACTAGCGCAAATCGATGCCACGCAAGGTAAGGCCGCAGAAATTGATGGCTACTTCATGCCGGACGACCAAAAAGCCTTCGCCGCCATGCGCCCTAGTAGCATCTTTAACGAAGCGCTGGAAATGGTTAAATAAAAAAACCAAAAGCCTTAGCCGTATCGAGGCCTGTTGTTCTCTTAAAACGCCGCTTTTTAGCGGCGTTTTTTTATGCAGTTTTTAGGGGGGATAACAATCTAGCGCAGCGACTGGCACAAAAACGAGCGTAACCGTATGTGGGAGAGTACAGCGGTTTCTTATGTTTATACATTTCTAGCAACCATAAATATTTCATCTGATGAGTAAAGATTACTTATTGTTGCTTCTATTTGTGCCCCAAATGCTGATTTATATAGCTGTTGGGCAGAATTATCAGCTCTTGTGCTTACCACAATATGCTTTAACTCTAAGCCCAATCTTTGTAGTTGAATCCGCACACCTTTTAGTGATTCGAAGATAATCTGTTTACCTACACCGTTACCTTGCAACTCTTTCTTTACTGCAACCTGGTCAAGCTCAACGACTGCTTCTGGCCTAAAGCCACTTTTTTGGAGCCATGTGATATAGCCAACAACTTCATGTTTAATTTCCGCCACATAACACAAAGATCGTGGATAGGCTCTGAGAGTTGAGGTAATCCATTGCTCAGAGTGTCGCTGCCTGCTAAATTCACTAGCATGGATTAGAGCCACAGGGACAATATCTTTTTCTTCCATGATTCTTACGTACACAATGAACTCTTAGCTATGCGAAAACATAACGATGGGTTAAGAACGCTTTCTCTAATCAGAGATTTATTGGGTCATTCAGTTATTTGTATTCCGTTTCTAATAAACAAAAACGCCGCTTAAAAGCGGCGTTTTTGCTGCGAGTTCCAAACTTCCTAAACTCGCTGAATCTTATGGGCTTATTAAAGAGCCACTAAATTCTCAGCTTGAGGACCTTTTTGGCCTTGGCTGACGGTAAATTCTACCGCTTGGCCTTCGGTTAAGGTTTTAAAACCGGAACCGGAAATTGCGCTGAAGTGAACAAACACATCTGGGCCAGATTGCTGCTCGATAAAACCGAAACCTTTGGATTCATTGAACCACTTAACGGTTCCTTTAACGGTGTTGGACATTATAAATTACCTGAACTTTAAATAGATTTTGCCTGATGGCGTGGTAGCGTTGAAATTTGGGCGAAAACTTAGAAAACTGCAGGACGGCTTAGGTTTAACTTTGAAACAAACTTAAATAAAGACGCGTAGTGTAGATTTTTAAATAGGTAGCTCTATTTCTTGCTACCACAGACATTACACTGATTCTCTGGCCAAGTCGAGTACTTTTACCGCTACTGGTGCTAGTTTTTGTTGTAAATCACCGGCATCTGGCCCTGCCAGCGGGCCCAAAGGGCGTTATCGGTGATCAATTCCGCCATAAAGTGGGCGACGTTGATGCGACTGGTGGTACCGGCATCGAAGATGGCGCTGCGTATGGGAGAGCTGTGGATGTGGTAGTCGCTAACGCTTGGAGTATTGATTAGGTTATCTGGGCGCACCGCTGCCCACTCGATAACGGGATGACTTTGGCCAATCTGGGCACGTAAAAATTCCGCGGCCTGTTCGTTATCAGCGTGGGGTGGCAAAAGTGTGCGCAGTAAACTTAACACGAACTTCTGTTTTGCCGAGATGGGCTCAAGGCAATCGAGGTTGCGATTACCGGCTGTGTTCATTAACACATATTTCACCGGGGTAGATTCTTGTGCCTGTTGAGCGCTGGCTTGAATGGCGGTACAAAGCCTGCGGGTGGCGTTGGTCACTAATCGGTGCGGCGGGCCAAACACGCCTTTAAAGGTGAGGTTATGCCCCAAGCATGACGCCACAGCTTGGCAACCATCCACTTGTTGTTGCAACTCGTTGTCGCTCAATTCCAGAACACTGGCTTCGGTGGCACTGAGGTTAGGGTGTGATCGCAGGTCTTCGGCCAACGCTGTTAAATTTCGTACAATCACTCGAACTTTTAGGTCTCGCGCCAGTAGTTGCGCCACCAATAATTGTCCGGTCGCGCCGCTGGCACCAACAACTAAAATCATGGCCGGTCTCCTTGCGTTGCAATGAGCGATTAGTGTAGTACTAATTAAAGGTCTGATCGATAGCGGCGATTAACGCCGTGATCGTATTCTTCGATGGCTTCTTTTTCGAATGCGCCGTTGTTTGCCAGTTCTTCGCCGAAAGAAACTTTTAGGTTTACGTGATTTGCGCCATCGGCGAATAGTTTGCTGCGCAAAAAGGCTTTAGCGCAGTGAAAATAACTGGTGTTTACGGTAAAGCGCGTAGCTAGTAATGCTTTTTGTGTGGCAGAGGCTAATTGTTGATTAATGTCGTCATCGTGTAGTAATTCTGCCGAACCCTGGACGCGCAAAACTTCGTTAGTGCCGGGCACAACAAACATCAGGCCAACTTTAGAACCGTTTAAGATGTTGCTAAACGAGAATGCCAATTTGTTGCCTTTTCGTTCGGGAATTAACAGCGAGTGGGTGTTTTCTATCGCCACAAATCCCGGATGATCGCCTTTGGGTGATATGGTCGGAAAACCCGCTTCATCGACCGTGCTAACAAAAAGCAATGGAGAGTGCTGAATAAACTTAACCATGCGAGGGTTTAATTGGTCGTAGATTTTATGTTCGGCAACAGCTTTAGGGGAGCCCAAAATTGAACGGATTTGCTCTAAGGATTCTATTTTCACAGTAAATTTTCGTTGATTGAATAAGAAATGAATCGATATTGCTATCGATTGCGAGCAGTGCGAGTTTGATGCATGCGATATAGATAATAAATAAATGCCAAGATAAGGCAAGCGATACCCGGAAATAATAACGCATTGAATTTAAAACGCTGAAAAAGCCAGGCACCAACGGCGCCACCTGCGATAAAACCCGAAATTAATAGCAAGAACAATACGGCTTTTCTCTTATCGAATTGCTCACCTCTTAAAAACTCGCCGATCATAATGCCCAGATCAGTAAAAATACCGGTTAAATGTGTGGTGCGAATAATTGCTCCGCTGTAGGTCGTTGCCAGCGCGTTTTGTAAACCACAAGAAACCGACGCCGCGTAATGGCCGTAAAAAGAGCCTCGAGATAATAAGTACAGGGCCGTAAAAAGCAGGCAGGACTCTAACAAGAGTGCGGTGTCGTAGTGTTTTCCCAGTTGCAGCGTTGTTCCGTGTAGCAAATAACCGGATATGCAGGCACCTGCAAAAAATGAAATTAGAATTCCCGCTAGATGCACAACTTCCGTGAGGGAATGACTGAAAAAACGGGTGCCGAGTAAGGTCGCTGTGCCCGATACATGAGAAACCGCTTGGTGCTCGAATCCCAATAGGCCAATGGCGTTAACGCAGCGGGCTACCAACGCCAGAAAAAAGGCTCCGAATTCTATCCACTTGGGCAATCGAGAAACCATGTACAGTGCCTTAATTGCGACTGACAGCCGCTACTGGAAAAAATGCGTGCTACTTTAAATTAAATGGTGCGTGAAATTAAGTAACGCTTGATGTTAAGTGTTATTTTAGATTAGAAACGATGTTAAATCAGAAGCGATTTTAGATCGGCGGTATTTTAGAGGGGAAATGGACAAACGACTACCTCTGCGTGAAATTCAGTCAGTAGTCGTTTGCAAGTCGGGCCTTTAGCCTTTGGCTTGTGTGTTTCTGCTATTGCTGGCCCTGGCCGTTATTATTGCGTAATGGCCCGCAGCATCCAGGCGGTTTTTTCGTGAATGCGCATGCGATCAGAAATTAGCGCCACTGAAGATTCGTCACCGGCTTCCTGCGCGGGCCCAAGTGCTGTACGACAGGTTTTTACCACTTGTTCGTGGCCACGGTTGAGAATTCCCACCATTTCTTTAGCCTCAGGTACGCCGTCCACTTCGGCAATTGAGCTTAACTCGGCGAAGGCTTTGTAGGTGCCTGGTGCGGTTTCGCCCAGCGTACGAATACGCTCTGCAATATCGTCCACAGCGACGGCCAATTCTGTGTAGTGCTCCTCAAACATTAAGTGCAATTCCCGAAATTGCGGGCCGGTTACGTTCCAGTGAAAATTGTGCGTTTGTAAATACAGTGTGTAAGAATCAGCCAGCAAGCGTTTTAAGCCCATGGCGATATTGCTGCGATCTTGCGTGGAAATTCCAATATCGATATCACTCATTACATTTGTCTCCTAATGTTTTTGTGGCAAATCGAATCGATCTGCATTCATAACTTTGGTCCAGGCTTTAATAAAATCGTTCACAAATTTTTCTTGAGCGTCGTCTTGTGCGTAAACCTCGGCGTAAGATCTGAGAATGGAGTTGGAACCAAACACCAAATCGACTCGCGTAGCGGTCCATTTAACATCGCCCGATTGTCGATCACAAATGTTGTATACACCGTTGCCGGTGGGCTCCCAAGTGTATTGCATATCGGTTAAGTTAACGAAAAAGTCGTTGCTTAACACGCCCTCACGCTCGGTAAAAACACCGTGCGAACTGCCGCCGTAATTAGCACCTAACACGCGCATACCGCCGATTAATACGGTCATTTCCGGCGCGGTAAGGCCCATTAGCTGGCTGCGATCCACTAATAATTCTTCGGCCGCGACAGTGTAATCCTCTTTTAACCAATTGCGAAATCCGTCGTGCACAGGCTCCAGTGGTGCGAAGGCTTCGGCGTCGGTCATGTCGTCGGTGGCATCGCCGCGCCCGGATGAAAAGGGCACGGTAATGTTGACGCCGGCATCGCGTGCGGCTTTTTCAACGGCGGCAGTGCCGGCCAAGACAATCAAGTCGGCCATACTTACCGATTGGCTCAGGTTTGACTGAATACTTTCTAGTGCGCTTAAAACTTTGTTGAGTCGGTCGGGTTCGTTACCCTGCCAATCTTTTTGTGGTGCAAGTCGAATGCGAGCGCCGTTGGCGCCGCCCCGGTAATCGGAACAACGAAAAGTGCGTGCGCTGTCCCAAGCGGTGGCCACTAACTCCGATACGCTCAAACCGCTTTGCAAAATTGTTGCCTTTAAATCGGCGATTTCGTCATCGGTTAAACAATAATCCACACTGGGAATGGGATCTTGCCAGATTAAATCTTCCTGCGGCACGTCCGATCCTAAATAGCGGCTTTTGGGGCCTAAATCTCGGTGCGTCAATTTAAACCAAGCGCGCGCGAAGGTATCGGCAAAGTACTCGGGGTCTTTGTAAAAGCGTTCGGAAATTTCTCGATACACGGGATCTTTTTTCATCGCCATATCTGCATCCGTCATGATGGGGTTGTGGCGAATGGTTGGATCTTCTACATCTACCGGTTTGTCTTCTTCCTTAATATTAATGGGCTCCCACTGCCACGCGCCGGCGGGGCTTTTTTTCAATTCCCAGTCGTAATTTAGTAACAAATAAAAGTAGCCGTTATCCCATTGCGTGGGATTAGTGGTCCAGGCACCTTCCAGCCCGCTGGTAATGGCGTCGCGCCCTTTGCCTGTGCCCGTGGGATTACGCCAGCCAAAGCCCTGTTCGCTGATGTCGGCGGCTTCTGGATCGGGGCCGAGTTTATCGGCATCGCCGTTACCGTGGCATTTGCCCACTGTGTGACCGCCGGCGGTCAGCGCTACGGTTTCTTCATCGTCCATAGCCATGCGAGCGAAGGTAAGCCGCACATCTTGCGCCGTTTTTAAGGGATCGGGATTGCCGTCTACGCCTTCTGGGTTGACATAAATTAAACCCATGTGCGCCGCAGCCAGAGGGTTGTCCATGGTGCCGCGTTGGTCGTCGTTCATGCGGTCGGCGTTTTTACCCAGCCACTCTTTTTCACTGCCCCAGTCGATGTCTTTTTCGGGATGCCAAATATCCTCGCGACCGCCGGCGAAACCAAAGGTTTTTAAACCCATGGTTTCATAGGCCATGTTGCCGGCTAAAATCATTAAATCCGCCCAGGATAATTGGTTGCCGTATTTCTTTTTAATGGGCCAAAGTAAGCGGCGGGCTTTATCGAGGCTGACGTTAT
Source organism: uncultured Cellvibrionaceae bacterium (assembly GCA_964342265.1). Classification (GTDB taxonomy): domain Bacteria; phylum Pseudomonadota; class Gammaproteobacteria; order Pseudomonadales; family Cellvibrionaceae; genus Halioxenophilus. The sequence continues at coordinate 26,443 of CAYFFE010000046.1, forward strand.
CGGGCCAACTGTTCAGCGGCGCAAACCGCTGGTTGCCGGTGCCAGCACCGCCGCGACCGTCGGCAACTCGGTAGGAGCCGGCGGCGTGCCAGGCCATGCGAATCATCAATCCACCGTAGTGGCCCCAGTCGGCCGGCCACCATTCCTGGCTGTCGGTCATCAGTGCGTGTAATTCTT
>CAYFFE010000047.1:0-26395 GCA_964342265.1 uncultured Cellvibrionaceae bacterium
AATGGGGTTGGTGCGGTTTATTTGCCTTATGCGTTAGAGAAAAAATACCCCAATACCGCCACCGATCCCCCCTGGCAATATTTATTTCCCGCCAAAAATATTTCCGTCGATCCCCGTTCAGACATTCAAAGAAGGCATCATTTAAGCGAGCGGCTTATTCAACAACACGTTAAAAAAGCCATAAAATCGGCAAATATTTTAAAAAAGGCTGGCTGCCACACGTTTCGCCACAGCTTTGCAACCAATCTACTCAAAGCGGGCACGGATATTCGCGCTATTCAAGAAATGTTAGGTCATCGCGACATCAGTACTACACAAATCTATACCCATGTTGTTGGTTTGCATGAAAGAGGGGTTACCAGCCCACTCGATATAAACTAAGCGTGGTTTAGGGGCGGCAAGTCAAACCACAACGCTGTTACGGGTTGATCGCCGGTAAGCACAGTTATTTCACTCGTGCCGGTAACACCTACGGCGTCGCCACTGGCCAATGCTCGGCCATTTACAAACGATTGTCCGGATATTATGTGCAGATACCCCACGCCCTTTTCGGCGGTTAAAGTTATTTGTTGGCCAGCGTTTAATTGCAAGCGATAAATACTGGCGTTTTGTTGCAGGGTGAGCGAGTTTTGTCGGCCATCGGCTGTTACCAGGGGCGTTAGGGGCTGTGTTTGGGCAATTGCCGCTTGTTGGTAGCTGGGCGGGCCGCCCCGTTGATTGGGCTCGATCCATATTTGTAGGAATTTTAATGGCTCGGTGTTAGAGCCATTGTACTCTGAGTGGGCAATGCCCGTGCCGGCACTCATTCGCTGTACGTCTCCGGCGTTAATGGTGAATTGATTGCCCAGGCTGTCTTCGTGTTTGATGGCCCCTTGTAAAACATAGGTGATAATTTCCATATCTCGGTGAGCGTGCCAGCCAAAACCTGCGCCACCGGCAACAGTATCGTCGTTGATGGCTTTTAAAGCGGAAAAGCCCATGTGTTTTGGATCATAATAATAGGCAAACGAAAAACTGTAATGACTTTGCAGCCAGTCTAAACTGACTTTGCCACGTTCATTGGCGGGTCGAATGTAATCCATCAACGCTCTCCCTTTTTGCTAAACAACGAATAAAACGCACAACTCTGACCCACTGAACTGTATACGCTAGCTCGTAGATATTAAATTCGATTTATTCAGCGTTGTTGCTCAAAAAATCCGACCCACTCTCAGTTGCCGTGAACTTTTCGTGGCAAGTAACCTTTTAGTAGCCCCTAACACTATTGCCGTTATAGCAATACTTACACGAGTGGCATATTAGTTATTTATAAACTTTAAGTGCTTTTTATCGGCGAATTAACCGCAAAAACGCTTGTTGGGGAATAAAAACTCCATAATCAGATTACCTATTTATAACGCGTATAACTAACATTGCGATCACCGCCAGCTTGGCACCTTCTATCCAATTATTCCGCATTGTCGCCTAAAATTGCACTAGACTGTGTTGTTTTACGAGCCAATACGAGTGCTTTTACGACAAACAACTTTAACAATAGCCAGTCTGTTACCTCGTACAGTCTTTAACGTTAAAGGAATGCCTATTCTATGAAAAACACATTAATACGATGGATATTAGTAATAAGTTGTGTGGCAAGCTTTACAGCTTCTGGCGAGTCTGTAGATCAGGCCGAGATGGAATTATTGCGCCTCGAAAAACAGAGCCTAGCGTACGAAAACGATCTCGTTAAAATGGACTCCGAACTACCGGAGTTACAAGAGGCTCTTGCTTTGGCAAACGAAGCGCTGGCCCACAAACAAAAAGATTTAACGGTAGCGGGTTCGGTAATGCAAAAGGCCATTGCCGATCACTACGAAAACCCCAATCCCGATAACGAGCGAGAGGCAAAACGTCTTTCGCGAGAATTTACTTTGGCCGAAATTTCTGTGCGCCGCCAACAATTGGAAGTGGAGCGAGCCGAACGGGATATTTCTGAAGTTATTGCCAAAATCGATGCGTTAAAACAACAAAAAAGCCAAGCGCTTGCGGCAATCGACCGGCAAAAACAACGTTTAGCGTCGATAAAAGCACAGGCCGCCCAACAAGCCGAAGCAGAACAAAGAGCGGAACAACAGCGCGCTGCCAAAATCGCCGCTGAGAAAAAAGCCCAAGCACTGGCTGCGCAAAAGCAGGCCGAAGCGCAGAAAAAAGCACAAGAAAAGGCAGCCGCGCAATCAACGGCTCAAGCCGCCGGGGTGGCGATAGCCGAAGCGCAATCGTCCAATACCGCTAATCAAGTATCGAAATCGCGAGCTCAATCGTCTCCACAATCACAAAGCGAAAACCAAGCGCAAAACAAGCCCGAACAAGACACGCTTTCCGTTGAAGAGCAACAAAGAAATATTGATCGATTACTTAACGACAGCAATTGGAACAGTGGTTTCTAGCCGAATAAATTACTGCTAACAAACAACAGCCTGCGCTCGGGCCGGCTGTTGTTATCGAGTAATTTATCCGTTTTCCTGCAATTTATCCTGAGTTTGTGTATCGAAATCGCGGGCCCCATGGCGCTCGTGCAGTTGCTCGTTAAGCTCACCAAAGTTGCGATTCACCTTGCGCCCGCGCTCGTATGCCGGGCGGGCGAATAACTGCTTGCGCCAGCGCTCGACGTTTTGGTATTCGTGTACCGATAAGAACTCAGCCGCATCGTACGCCAAGCCGGCTTGAACGGTTCCGTACCAGGGTGCGATGGCGATATCGGCAATGGTGTACTCATCCCCCACCATGTATTCGTGGTCGGCCAGGTGCCGGTCGAGCACATCCAGTTGGCGCTTAACTTCCATGGTGTAGCGGTCGATGGGGTATTGGAATTTTTCCGGCGCGTAGGCGTAAAAATGGCCAAAGCCGCCGCCTAAAAACGGCGCGGAGCCCATTTGCCACATGAGCCAATTCATGGTTTCGGTGCGGGCTCTTAGCTCGGTGGGGTAAAACTCGCCAAATTTTTCGGCCAAATAAACCAATATAGCGCCGGATTCAAACACGCGCAGGGGCTCATCCAGAGAGTGATCCACCAACGCCGGGATTTTTGAGTTGGGGTTGATGTCAACAAAACCGCTAGAGAATTGATCGCCCTTGGCAATGTTGATTAGCCAGGCATCGTATTCGGCCTCTTTAATGCCCTTTTCCAGCAATTCTTCGAGCATAACGGTAACTTTTACGCCGTTGGGTGTGGCCAGTGAATAGAGCTGAAGTGGGTGTTTACCAACGGGCAGGGCGTTTTCGTGTGTGGCTCCGGCTACTGGGCGATTGATACTGGCCCACTCGCCGCCGTTTTCCTGCTGCCATTGCCACACTTTGGGCGGCGTGTAAGTCTCACTCATAGGGTTTATCCTGCGTCACTGAACATGAATAACTGTCGCTGCAAAAGACGACTCGATTGCCAATTTGAGGCCTGTGTGCCTGTTCATTGAACTAGAACAATCATACAATTATCCGTTAACTCGATTAAACCTCAGACTCGGTTTCACCTATCACAAATTCGTAAAGCAGAAGGACACTGCACAAAAATGAGCAACATCATTTGCGGCATCGATCTCGGCACCACCAACAGCCTCATCGCAGTGTGGCAAGACGGTACAACACGCATCATCGCTAACGCCCTGGGCCAAAATCTCACCCCTTCAGCGGTGAGCCTGGACGACAACGACACCCTGTTGGTTGGCCAAGCGGCGAAAGAGCGCCTGTCCACGCACCCTCACCAAACCGTGGTGAATTTTAAGCGCTACATGGGCACCAACAAGGAAATCAAGCTGGGCAAGCGCGTGTTTCGTGCCGAAGAGCTGTCGGCACTGGTGATTCGCACCTTAATAGAAGACGCCGAAGCGGCCCTGGGCCAAAAAATCGACGAAGCTATCGTCACCGTGCCCGCGTATTTTAACGATGCCCAACGCAAAGCCACCAAAATTGCCGGCGAACTGGCCGGCATTAAAGTGGAACGCTTATTAAACGAGCCCACCGCTGCGGCCATGGCTTACGGTTTGCACACCAAAGATAACGAGAGCCAATATTTAATTCTCGATTTGGGCGGCGGTACATTTGATGTCTCGATTCTGGAATTTTTCGACGGCATTATGGAGGTGCACGCAACCGCCGGCGACAACTTTTTGGGCGGCACCGATTTTACCGAACTGCTCGAAAATTTCTTGCTCAAGCAATTGGATTTAAAAGCGGCCAATTTAAAAGCCGAAAAGCTGCCGGTGGAATTTAAAAAACGTCTGTACATTTGTGCCGAAAAAGCCAAACGAGAAATCTCCCAATCGGGCAAAGCCAATCTCAATCTAAGCTGGAACGATCACACCTTTGAGATTGCCGTTAACGAAACGGAATTCGAAAAGGTAGTCGCCCCCCTGCTCGATCGCGTAACACAGCCCATTAAAATGGCTTTAAAAGATGCCAAACTGCGTGTTTCCGAAATCGACGATATCGTGTTAGTCGGCGGAGCCACTCGCATGCCCGCCATTAAAAAATTAACCACGCGTTTATTCCAGCGTTTTCCCGCCACGGGTATTAATCCCGACGAAGTGGTCGTCACCGGTGCCGCCATTCAAGCGGGACTAAAAGCACGCGATGCCATGCTCGACGACATGGTACTTACCGATGTGTGCCCCTACACGTTAGGCATCGATGTGGTAATGGGCGAGCGCAAAATTTCCGGCCATTATCATCCTATTATCGAGCGCAATAATTACATTCCCATCAGCCGAGTGGAGCGCTTTTACACCGCCGACGATCATCAAAAATCCATCACTGTTAATGTTTACCAGGGTGAGAATCCGCTCGTCAAAGACAATATTTTTCTCGGCAAAATTAACGTAGGTGTACCCAGTAATGGCGCCGGCCAGGAATCCATCGATGTGCGCTTTACCTACGACATCAACGGTTTGTTGGAAGTATTGGTAACGGTGGTTTCCACGCAGGAAAGCCACAGTTTAATTATTGAAGAAAATCCAGGTGTGCTCACCAAAAAAGAAATTGGCGAGCGGCTTAAAGCGCTCGAAACCTTAAAAATTCACCCGCGCGAATTACAAGAAAATCTAGTGCTTATCCATCGCGCAGAGCGCCTGTACAGTGAATTGCTTGGCAAAGATCGAGAAGACGTAGGCTATTTATTGGCTCAATTTAATGCCGTACTGGAAGACCAAAACCCGCGCGATATTGAGCAAGCACGCAAGCATTTTGCTCTGGCGCTGAGTCAGTACGAAGGCGACTATCAGTTTTAATTATGAATTGCTGGCAAACTCTGGGCTTAGAACCCACCAACGACAAGCGAGCCATTAAGCGCGCCTACGCTAAGTTGCTCAAGCAGAATAATCCCGAGGAATTTCCCGCAGAGTTTCAAGCCCTGCGAGAAGCCTACGATTTAGCGTTAACCTTGGCCGACTCACTAGCCCACACCGAATCCGACAGCAACCGCGAACCGACTGCAGACTCGGTAGACGACAACAACAATGCCAATGATCCGAGAGAGCCCAACAACTCAAGCGCGCCAACTACTCCGCTCAGCCTTTTAAACAACACACACGAATTATTTACAGCGGAACAAACGGACCATACACCGCAACCGATCGACAACGAACCAGAAATTATCGCAGAAAAAGAAGCGATCTTTTTGGAACAAACCGCCCGGATTGAGTCGGTCCTGCAAGAACTATTGCCTTTGGTCAACACCGACACCCAAGGCGCTATTGAATATTGCCAAACCTTGTTGCAGCAAGAGTACTTTACCGCACTGGATGTCCGCGAGGAATTGGAAGGTCGGTTGGTGCAAGCATTGGCCAATCAACCCATGAATTTTGCCTTTAGCGATTATTTAGCCCGCGCTTTCGAATGGGATATTGATTTAACTCGCATTGGTCAAGTCGTTAATCCGCCCTTTACCGGCAATAATTACCAATCTTGGTTTTATTATTTTATTGAACCCTATGTACTGCAATTAATGAAAAACGATGTGGCGCGATATTTGGAAATATCGCCATTGTTTCGCAAGCGTGAAGATTGGCAACATTTACTCTCATTGCTGTTCAGCGATGAACATCACGAAGAAATAGAAGCCTTTTGTAAAAAACGATCGCGCTATCGATTGCTCAACAACTTGTACAACTATTTACAGATTAAAGGCTTTGTGGGCTACAACTACTCACTGATCTCCTACCAAAAAGAACAATTTTTAATAAAAAAACAGTTGGTGGAAGTTAACGCTGTTAATGAATGGACCACGCCTCATCCGCCACCCAACACCGACGCCAACACAAAATCCTGGGCGGCATCGTTTGGCGTAATCGCGCTGTTTATTCTTTTGTTTTTTGTATTTAGTGAATTAAACACCACCAACTTCCAATCCCTAGGCAGCGCGCAAAGCAACGATTTCGCCAACATGGAAGCCGAAGCGGTGGTTAACCAAGCCGAACTCGGCAATACTCGGGCACAGCGCTGGTTGGGCCTTCGCTATTTACTGGGCGATAAAGGTTACCGGCAAAATACCCAGTTTGCCAAACGCTGGTTAACCGAGGCCGCAGAACACGGCGATGCTCAGTCGCAGTACACCTTAGGGCAAATTTATTACAGCGGCATTGGCGTTGAACGAGACTACCAACAAGCCACACTTTGGTTAAAACAAGCCCATGATCATGGGGTAGCCGCGGCCACGTTACTGTTGAGCGAGGCCTATCGCAATGGCCTGGGTGTGGATAAAAATATTCAGCGCGCAAATCAGTTGCTGCGCCAAGCTGCCCGTGATAATTACGCACCGGCGCAAACCCGGTTGGGACGCTATTCGCTGTATGGCGTGGATGTACCAAAAGATTTGAGCGATGGTTTTTATTATTTGCGCACGGCTTCGTCGCAAAATCACTATCCTGCCAATCGTGTGCTGTTTAATGAATATGTACTCGGCTTAAACGCCCCGCTCGATTATCAGTTGGCCTTTTTGCTGTTGGAACAAATCCCCGAAGACGAACGAACCAGTTGGGATTTATTTTGGATGAGCTTACTAATCGAGCGTGGTTTGGGCACTCAGCAATTGCCCAGCTACGCCGAAACTTTGTATCAAAAAGCGCTGAATAAAGCCGACGATAACAGCATTAATAATTTTGCTTGGAGTCTGGCCACTCACGCCAACACTGAACTGCACGACGGCGCGCGCGCGATTGCCTTAATGGAGCCGCTCGTAGCCGCCACGACAAACGATCAACGTCAGTGGATGTATGAAGATACTTTGGCGGCGGCTTACGCCCGTAACGGGGATTTTACTAAAGCCGTGGACACTCAGTTATTGGCGTTGGCCAATATTCCAAACGATGTCGACACCAAGGATTTACAACGAGCCAACGAGCGGCTAAAAATGTATCGCAACAATCAAGCGTTTCATTTTACTGCGAATAACCATTAATTACGGCCTCTAGCCACAGCATTCTCGTTCAAATAATAAGCCCGGGTTTTACACTGGGCTTTTTTGCTTTAGGGCTGGCAACCGAAATTATTTTTACCATAGCCGTAACCGAAATCGAAACCGTGACCAAATCAATCGGGTTGGCCAAGTTGTTGACTACGGGAACTGTAAGCTTGGTTTGCCATTGGCGATAATTGACTAGACAGCGGATCCCGGTAATTAGCAAAATATTTACGCAAGAAAGTGCTCCAACAATCCGCGCGTTTGAATGTACTCCTCAAAAGTATGGGGCCAACGTTGCACAATACTGTTGAAGTCTTTATTTTTTGCTAAGTGATCGAGTTCTGTAAATTGTTGCTGCAATAATTTTAAACTCATAGTCGCGCAAGTACCTTTGCAGGTGTGAAATAAATAAGCCAACTCTTCGAGATCTTCCGCTTCTATTTGGCGATTAATGGCTTCGGTTTTATCCGGCATATCGTCTAAAAATATCTCCACCAATTTACGCAGACGATTGTCTTTACCGCCTAATCGCTGAAGCAGTGCCGGCTGGTCCCAGCGCTGGTGATGATTGACGGCAACGCTTGGGTTGACCTGTTGATTTAACGCATTGTGGTTTTTTGCTTCGGCGGTTTGTTGAAATTCGGGCAGTTCTTCCGACGCACTAGCCTGTTCCATCGTGTTAGCGGATAAATCCACTATCACGCGTTTTATGGCGGTTATTTCCAGCGGTTTGGTTAAATAGGCGTTCATACCGGCGTCATAACACGCCTCTGCATCGCCCTGCATGGCGTTGGCAGTGGTTGCTACAATAATGAGGTTTTTATAATGGTCTCCGGCCTCGCCAGCGCGAATAGCGCGACTGGCCTGATAACCATCCATTACCGGCATTTGGCAATCCATAAATACCAACGTGAATGGATTAGCTGGATCGGCATTTTTGAGCTGTTCAAGCGCGTCTTGGCCATGTTGGGCAAGCTCCACCGTAATGCCAATCTCTTGAAACATTAATTGCGCGACTTCCTGATTTATTTCGTTGTCTTCCACCAACAACACACGTCGACACAGAGGGTTGTTTAAATACTGGAATTTGGTCGTTGGTCGAGCCTGCTGCGCACTCTGCTCGGATTGATGAATTGTACCGCCGCCCAAAATATTAATGAGGGTTGACTGTAATTCGCTCGGCATGATTGGTTTGGACAGATAACTCGCGCTGCTATCGTTGATATCCAGTGGACAATGGGCATTTAAACTGACCACGAGTTCCAGCCTGTGCGCTGATTGTGTTTTTGTGTTGTTTGCCAACAATGCACGTATTTGTTGTTGCTCGCTCTCGTTAAAGTCCTCGCGTGTCCACAGAACGACATCGACCTTACCGGCTAGCGCCTGGCCAGATAAAGCACGGCCGGATAAATTGTCCAGTCGATTGTTGAGCTGTTGAACCGTTTCTGCGTATTCGGCTTGGCACCCCCAGGCGGACAATTGCGCTTGTAAGGTTTGGCAAAGCATTTTGTTTTTATCGATAACCATTAGGCGCTTGTTGTTTAAAATAGCACTGGTTTTGCTGATCTTGCCTGAGTTGTTCTCGATTTCACTTGGGTAATTATCGAGTTCATTTAGGTTGTTACTGATTTTATTTAAATGGGCATCGCCGTTAATTTTAACAACATTATCGGCGGTGGTTGGCTCAGCCGGTTTTAATTGCACGCTAAAATTAAATGCCGACCCCTGGCCTTCCCGGCTTGTTAAATAAATATCCCCGTCCATTTGCTGGCACAAGCGCCGGCAAATAGCCAAGCCCAAACCAGTGCCGCCGTATTTTCGCGTGGTGGAAGCATCAACCTGGGTAAAGGAATGAAACAGTCGATCTTGTTGATCTTTAGGAATACCGATTCCGGTATCTTGCACGCTGGCGGTTATGATTTGTGATGCTGTCGGCGAGCCTACTTTTTGCTCTAGCGGTTGATCGTTAGCGCAGCGCACAATAATGTGCCCGTGCTCGGTAAATTTAATGGCATTACTTAATAGGTTGGAAAATATTTGTGCAATGCGACCGGGGTCACCCAGGAAGTCGGATGTTGTTAACTGCGAAAAATCCACAATTAATTGCAAACCTTTTTCTTCCGCTTTAATCGACATATTCAGCACCACATATTCTATGCACTGAGCTAAATTAAAGGGAATTTCCTCCAAATCCAGTTTTCCGGCATCAACTTTGGAAAAATCCAAAATATCGTTGAGTAAATTTAGTAAGCTTTTGGCACTGGATTCTGCAATATGCAATTTGCGGCTTTGCTCGGGGCTCAGCTCGCTGCGAGTTAACAGGCTGAGCATGCCTAAAATCCCGTTCATGGGTGTGCGAATTTCGTGGCTCATAATGGCCAAAAATTCACTTTTGGCCAACGCTGCTTGCTCGGCCTGATTTTTGGCAATTTCCAATTCCCGGCGCGCTTGGCGTCGCTGCTCGGCCGAGCGAATACCGCCGATCATAGTGGCAATGGACGCGGCAAAGGAGATTTCCGCCGAGCTCCATTGGCGTTCTCCGCCGGTGTGCTCAAAACTTACCACGCCGACAATACCATCACCTCCGGAAATGACTCCGTCCAATAACGCTGTAACGCCTTGCGGAATTAAATAGTCCTCAGCCAACTCTTGAGTTTTGGTGTTGTGCAAAGCATTGGGTACCGCGACAATGGACGACTTAGTGACGGCATTAAAATAATTGGGGTAGTCCACTTTACGCAAAATACCACCCTGCTCATGCTCTGCGCTGGTGCTGTCGAATAAATCCAAACACTGCATTTGCTGGTTGGTGTCTTCGAACAGCCAAATGCTGGCTCGGGTGGTTTCCAGCGCTTTGCACATATTCTCGGTGAATTTTTTCTTGGCACGATTTAAATCGCCGGCCATTACGTCGTCGTCGACGGTTAATTCCGCCAGGACTTGGTTGTAACGCAGGGAGTTTTGTCGGGCAACTTGATTGAGGTGGCGTTCGTTGATGTCGGTAATTAACGTAACGTAACCTTGCAGGCGACCGCGTTCATCGCGCAGCGGATTGGTGGAGGCCATAACCCACAAAGGGTTTTTGGAAAAGGTATTAATGCAAAACTCCACCTCAAACCCTTCCTGGCGAGCCATATTTTCGTACATATAGGCAATGGTTTTGCGGTCGCTCTGCGGGCTGATTAAACAATCGCCCAATACTCTGCCGTGAATGTCTTCAAAATTAAAACCGGTAATGCGAGTAAAGCTGTCGTTAATCCATTCGACTTGGCCGTTCTCACGAGAAATTACCACACCGTTACTGGTTTGGCTGGCAATCATCGACAATCGTTTTAACTCGGATTCGTACAGTCTGCGTTGCGTTAAATCCTCGGCAATGCCTAGATAACCAATAATTTCGCCGCCCTTATCACGCATGGTGGTCACTTTTAACGAAATCGGCAGCGACGAGCCATCCTTGCGAATGTAGGTCCACTCACGCACTTCCGAGCCCTCCCGCTCGGCCACTTCCACAAACACGCGAAAGCCCTCTACGGTTTTGCCGTATTTATGCGTAAGTTGCACACCGCGAGCGACGATTTCTTCGGCCACATGAATTAATGCCGGGGTTTGCTGGCCCACCAGTTCATCGGCTCGATAGCCGAGCATGCGCTCAGCGCCGCGATTAAAGGTGGTTATAACTCCACGCGTATCGGTGGAAATAATTGAATAGTGCGTGGCGGCGGCCAGTAAATAATGCAAAAACTGCGAACTTTGCTTGAGTTCTTGCTCGTATTTTTCGCGCGCGACCACCATACGGCCAAACGCGTACGACAACGAAGCCAATTCGCGGGGACGTTCGATGGTGGGGATAGGCACGCTTTTTCCGGCTGCGATTTCGCCGGCGCTATCGGCCAGGGTTTCCAGAGGCCTGCTAATGTTGCGCGAAACCAGGTTTACCAAAAAAACCGTAACCAACGCCGCTGCAATCAGTAAGGCCAAGGTAAACAGCGTAATTTGATTGGCAATACTCAAGGCATAACGGGTTTCGGCCTCGGTGACCAGCAACCAGGGTTCGTCGCTCACTTGAATAATGCCGGCCGCGCGCATAACCGGCGCACCACTTATGCCCGTATGGGTTTCTCGAAAATTTCCTTCAGGTGCCCGATTTAAATCGCCTCGCCACTGTTGGATGAGATTACCGGGCCTGTTCACCAGCGCATCGCCCGTATCCAGCATCGGGGCAAACACGGAGCCATCTGGCTCCAGAATATAGCGCTGCTGATAATCCTCCTGGTGTTCGCTTAATGCTCGGGCCATGTACGTGAGATGATAAGAAAACACCAGCGCGCCGACTTTTTGTTCGTCGTAATGCACCGGTGCCGCCATAAAAACTGTGGGATTTTTAGGGCCAGAGGCGGTTGGTACAATACCCGATGTGGTTAATTGCTGTTGAGTAAGGGTTTGCGATACCGTATTGGCAAAATCATCGGCCCGGTAATTGGCCGCCAGAATGTTTTTTCCCAGGTACGACGAAGGTTTTGAGCTGTACAGCACTCGACCGTTTTCATCGACCAAAAAAATCGTTTCGACAAAATCAAATCGGTGGGCGTAGCCGCGCAAATTCCGGTCGGCTTCGATAAGCGATGGCAGTGGGGGAATCGTTAATTGATAGTCGACAAGATGCGCATTGGCATCCAGGTTTGGATTCAGTTGTTGCTCCAGCCCCAACAATAAAATCGGCGTAAACGGCGCCAACGCCATAGTGCTGGTATCGTGCTGACGATCGCCCAGCCATTGCGCAATGAATTCCGCCGCTAAATCGGTGGTGTGCTCTAGGTCTTTGCCCACCTCGTAGCGCACGGCTGTGGCCATCATACGATTGCCCACAATCGCGACAATAATTAATGGTATTAACACCAGTAATAACATACGCCAAATTAAGCCGGCGCGTATTGTGTTTTTGTTGGAACCGGGTAGGGATCCGAGCACAGCTTTGTGTTGCAATTCTGTCATTAAAATACAGTTTAGCCTTAGCGTTATCAACAATTGCGATAAGCCGATACGATTACGAGCCCCATTAATATTCTGGAGAGAAAACACCTTCCTTAAGATTAGCTAATAAATGGCCGACTGGCAGACCCGTTGTTTTTAAATTTAGGCGCATTTATTCGACTTGCATCAATTCGTCGTTAAAACGCTTTTACGCGCCATGTAATTCGGGGCGAGGAATGGTTCTTGGAAAAAGGGCTTTTCGCTAATTAAGATGGTGGGATTAGCAATAAGGAACCTCTGATTAACTCAGCGGTTCCTACTGCACAAGGACAGGCTATCGCTCCAGTAAAGCCAGCATACACGCCATCCATGGCGATAACGTACACGGCGGCTAGCAGCAAAGCGAAGAGAACAGCTCCGCTGGCCCAAAGGGCGAGAGTCGTAGACTCGAGTATTAACTCATGGACGAGTTAATCAGAATTTCCATAAATAAGGTGCAATAGGCATTACTAGCGTAGACGCGACTAGGGCCGGCACGTCGCGCTTAAAAACAAAAACGCTGTCGAGACGATCTAACAGGCTCCGTTAAAGGTTTAATAATTGCGCCGTATCGCGGGCAATCATTAATTCCTCATTGGTGGGAATGATGTAAATGCCCACCGCACTGCCGGCAAGATGCACCATCCGGTTGTGATCCGAGTTGGCGGCCACGTTAAGCTCGGCACCCAGCCAACCCAGGTGTTCGATGATCATTTGTCGCGTAGCGGCACTGTGCTCGCCAATACCACCGGTAAACACAATGGCATCGAGCCCCTGCAACGCGGGAATTAAACTGGCCAGCTTTTGCGCCGCGCGAAAGGCAAATAATTGGCGCGCCTCTAGGGCCTCAGGGGCGGGACTGTTTTCGAGCGCGCGCATATCACTGCTAATGCCAGAAACACCCAGCAAGCCGGATTGTTTGTAGAGCAACGTTTGCACCTGCTCCAGCGACCAGCCCTGCTCCTGGCATAAGTGCAACACCACGCCGGCGTCCAATTCGCCACAGCGCGTGCCCATCATCAAACCATCCAACGCGGTAAAGCCCATGGTGGTGGTCACGCTTTGACCGTTGGCCATGGCGCACATACTGGCACCATTACCCAAGTGCGCCACAATTACCCGCTGCCGGTGCTCCGGCTGGAGATTATCCGCCAGCACCTGGGCGATGTACTGATACGACAGTCCGTGAAAGCCGTAGCGCTTAACGCCCTGCTCTTTTAATTCGCGAGTTAAGGCAAACCACTCCGACAGCGGCATTTGCGTTTGGTGAAAGGCGGTGTCGAAGCAAATTACTTGTGGCAATTGCGGATAGTGTTCGGTGATGATGTCGATGGCATCCAGCTCGGCCGGTAAATGCAACGGCGCTAAAGGAATCAGCTTTTTTAAATCGGCCACCACCTGTGCACTCACCCGCGTGGGTTCGACAAACTGGTCGCCGCCATGCACCACGCGATGGCCCACAGCAACAATCGATTGCTGACCAAAGCGATTTTCCACCAGGGCAATCACTCGATCCACGGCGTTGGCCAACGGCGAGTGCTGTGCGGCCTTGGCGGCGCAGTGATCGAATTCAATTTTGTCTTTGTCGGCCAGAGCCATGTCGGCCACGCGGTACACGGAATATTTTAAATTCGACGAGCCCGCATTGAGCGTTACGATTACGTCTGTCATTAAATTTTTGCCTTACCTGAACGAGCCGATAGCAGCCCCAGAGCGCAGGATGCCATCCGCGTGGCACCGCGCCCAGCGCGACTGGTGAGAATAATGGGCACGCGCGCGCCCATCACAATGCCGGCGCCATCAATGCCAAATAAATAGCCCAATTGTTTGTAGAGCATGTTGCCTGATTCCAAATCCGGCGCGACGATAATATCCGCATCGCCGGCCACCTGCGAGACAATGCCCTTGGCTTTGGCGGCCTCGGCGGAAATCGCGTTATCAAACCCCAGTGGGCCGTCGAGCACACCACCGGTAATTTGGCCGCGCTCGGCCATTTTACACAGAGCGGTGGCATCCAACGTGGAAGGAATGGCTTCGTTAACGGTTTCTACGGCGGAGACAATTGCCACTTTTGGCGTACCGCGATTGAGCGAGGCGAATAAATCGATGGCGTTTTGCACGATGTCGGTTTTTACGGATAAATTCGGTTTAATATTAATAGCCGCATCGGTTAAAAACAGCGGCTTGTGATAGCTCGGAATATCCAAACCAAACACATGGCTCATGCGCCGAGAGGTTCTCAAACCTTCGGTTTTATTCACCACCGCGGCCATTAATTCATCGGTGTGCAGCTTGCCTTTCATCAGCGCTTCTACCTCACCTCTGGCAGCCTTCGCTACCGACAACGCCGCTGCTTCGTGACTGTGCTCGGTGGTTAATAATTCATACGGGCTAATGTCGAGATTTTCCTGCTCGGCCACCGCGCGAATTTTGTGTTCGGGCCCCACCAACACCGGCTCGATCAACCCCGCCAGCGCGGCCTCTACGGCACCGCCCAGCGATGCCGCATCCACCGGATGAACAATGGCGGTGCGCAACGGCATTAACGGCTCGCACTGGGTCATTAATTCGTGAAAAAAGCGCCCCTCTTCCTCTTTAAATTCCACTTCCGGTAAGTGCACTTTAGGGCGTTTGATTTTTTCGCTGGGGGCGATTACCAGCGCTTCGCCGGCGATGACTTCTTTGCCTTTTTGATTAATGCACTCGCAACTGAACAGTAAATGGTTGTTGCCGTCGTTGTATTTTTCTTTCACCTTTACCGTGGCGGTAATGGTATCGCCCACTTTAACCGGGCGTAAAAATTTTAACGATTGATCCAAATAAATTGTGCCCGGCCCCGGCAGCTGTGTGCCCAACACCGTGGAAATTAGCGAACCACTCCACATACCGTGGCCAATAATGCCATGAAACATATCGCTTTTTGCGTATTCTTCGTCGAGATGCGCCGGGTTAACATCGCCGGACATCACGGCAAACAATTGAATGTCACGCATGGTCAGTACATGGCTAACACTGGCACAATCGCCTACTTCGATTTCGTTAAACGTTTTGTTTTCGATAAATTCAGTCATATTCCATTCAACTTGTGTTATTCCGGGCTTTTTTCGGATTCTTTTTTAGGACTCATTTTTAGGACTCATTTTTAAGATTTAGCGCACGAAGTAAAATTAATGTTTTAAAACAAGCATTTTCAAATTCAGGCCACTACGCTTTCTTTAAAGTGCGGACAATTAACAATAATAAAACAGCGCCGGCTGTAGCCGTAATGATTGAACCAATAAGGCCACCGGCGGCGATGCCTAGCAGGCCGAATACAAAACCGCCTAAAACCGAACCAATAACTCCCACAACAATATTACCAAGAAGGCCAAAACCGCCGCCTTTCATTAATTTTCCTGCCAGCCAACCCGCTAGCGCTCCTATTGCTAAAAAAATCACGATACTTACTATGTCCATTGTTCCACCTTTAATAATCATATTTCGATTTATTTAAGCATGAGCAAATCGGAGTTTACTTGCTATTAAAACTGATTTTTCTTACCCAAAATTATATTTCCCAATCTAGGGCCTGTTGACACTAAGCAAGATAACTTTTAAAGCCCAGAATATTTAAATAGACATTGAAAGATCGTTAGTTATGCGCACCTAACATTATTTTTCAAACACATAGGTTCCCGGTGCATCGCACAAAACCGGATAACCTTTGTCTTCGGTCCCCATTGGCGGTGGTTCGATGGCCTCGCCGGAGTGGTTGTCGAGCCACTGGCCGTATTCCAACCACCAGGAGCCTTCTTTAAGCGGCGTTTCTTGCATCCAGCGATCTGGATCTAAATAGGTGTCCTGATCGGTGCGCGTGGTCACGCGATAATGGCGGCGAGGATGGCCCGGCTCGGACACAATCCCGGCGTTGTGGCCACCTTTGGTTAGCACGAAGGTAACGGTGGTATCGCTTAAAATGTGAATTTTGTAAACGGATTTCCAGGGCGCGACGTGATCTTTTTCGGTTCCTACACAAAAAATCGGCGCGCGTATGTCGGTTACCGAAACGGGACGATCGTTAATTAAATACTGGCCACGCGCTAACTCGTTGTTTAAAAATAAATGCCGCAAGTATTGCGTGTGCATTTTATAAGGCATGCGCGTGGCATCGGCGTTCCAGGCCATTAAATCGTTGATGCTCGCCGATTCGCCCATCATATACTGATGAACTAACCGCGACCAAATTAAATCGTTGGAGCGCAGCACCTGAAACGCACCGGCCATTTGCGAATTTTCCAACACGCCCTGGTGCCACATCATGTCTTCTAAAAAAGTAATCTGGCTTTGATCGATAAACAGCATTAATTCACCGGCTTCGCTGAAATCGGTTTGCGCCGCCAACAGACACACGCTTTTTAGCCGGTTTTTTTGCTCGCGGGCAAACAATGCTGCACTGATGCTCAACAGTGTGCCGCCCAAACAGTAGCCAATGGCGTGTGCTTGCGGCTGGCCGGTGATGGCTTGCACCGCATCCAACGCAGCTTCTATGCCCAGCTTGCGGTAATCCTCCATGGATAGATCGCGATCGGCGCTGGTGGGGTTGTGCCAGGAAATGGTAAATACCGTATAACCCTGATCGGTTAAAAATTTTATAAACGAATTGTGGGCCGATAAATCCAAAATGTAGTATTTCATAATCCACGCCGGCACCACTAAAATGGGCTCGGCTTTAACTTTATCGGTGGTGGGTGCGTATTGAATTAATTCGATTAAACGATTGCGAAACACCACTTTGCCCGGCGTGGCGGCCAGATTTTTACCCACCTCAAACTTCTCTGCGCCGGCGGGTTTTTTGCGGGCGCTGAGCGTGTTCATGTCGTCCAGCCAATTAAAATAACCGCGCATTAAATTGGCGCCACCCTCTTGCAGGGTTTTAAGTTGTACTTCGGGATTGGTGACTAAGTAGTTGCTGGGCGAGAACATATCCAACATTTGGCGCACGCCAAATTCCACCATATTTTGGTGATGCTGAGACACGCCTCGCACATCGGTAGTGGCTTTGTACCACCACTGCTGGCTCAATAAAAAGCCTTGATGAATAACATTGTACGGCCACACCTGCCAACTGGGGTGGGCAAAGCGCTGGTCGTTTTCGAGGGGTTTAACACAGGGCTCCGATAGCGCCCAAAAACCGCTGCACATGGCGTAATTCATTAAACGCAGGTGTTTGGTGCAGGCTTTTTCGACCAGGCGCGATTGCTTGCCTGGCGAAATGGCCAGATGCGACCACCAATCGGCGTAGGCTTCGAACACCGACGCCGGCGAAATCCCCATGGTCATCTTGGCCATTAACGCGTGCACGGAACGATCGATTTGATCACCCATTAGTTTGGCCGGGTCGTGGAATATCTCCGATAACTCTTCCAAATAATGATGCAACGGCCAGATGGCTTCGAGGCGCTCCAGCTTTTCTTGCGCTTCGGCACTGAGATCGTCGGCGTGATGTTGCGCCTTGGGCAAATAAACCACGTTACTGGATGTACTCATGGGATCCTCGGTAAAAATAAGATGAGGGGCCGAGCCCCTCTGCGGTACTGCTACAGACTCGGCCCGACCAAAAAGCTACGGATTGGCATCGGCCAGTTCGTATTTTTCTTTTTGGTTGCGCACGTACTTTAACCACTGCTGGCTGACATCGGCCACCGATTGCATGCCTTTGGCGCGCGAAAATGTTTCGATAGCTTGATTGAATTCTTTTAAACGATACTGCGCCATACCCAACAGTACAACCGCGTTGCCCTCGTTACGCAATTCGCCTTTTTTTAATGCCTGAATAATGGCTTGCTCGGCACTGGCCCAATCGGCCAAGCTAATGTGAGTATGCGCTAAGCGCAAATACACATCGCCGTCTTCGGCCATAGTGGCGGCAATTTGCAACGGCTCGATGGCACGCTTGGGTTCTTTTGCCAGTATCCAAGCCTGGGCCAACATTTCCAAATCGCGCTGGTCCACCGTGGCGTCTTCACCCACATGGGCGTTGCGCCAGTCCAGTTCTTTATCCAACAATTTGGCGGCTTTTACTGGCACACCTTCGGCCATAAACAATTGCGCCAGCAGCATTTTTTGCGATCGCTGGGTTAAAAACCCGGATTCGTACAAAGGCTCCAACAGCAACAGCTGTTCTTTTTGCTGCTCTAACTGACCGTACACAGCGGCCAGATTGTACACGTATTTATCATTTGGATACAAACGAATTAATTCGTTCAATACCGGCACCATGGCCTGATAATCCGAGCGAAAATGGTGGACGGCGTTTAGCAATAATAGCCAGTTTTCTTTGGCGGCATTGCCCAGCGCGCTTTCAATATCAATGGCATCGTTAATGGCTTGTTTGGCCGCGTCGTATTCTTCCTGGTGGTAAAAACACTGAGCGCGCATGGCCATAACGTTGCTGTCGGGCTGCTTTTTAATGGCCAACAGTTGGTCGGAATAGGCAATAGCTTGCTTGTAGTCCTCGCCCACCATGCTCAACTGCACCAACACTTGCAACGCGCTTTCGAGCAAGCCTTCGGGAATTTGTTTGCGGTCGATGTCGTTTACGATGGTTTCAAAGCTTTCGATGGCGGCATCGTAGTTTTTTTCGAGGGTATAAATATTGCCCTCAAGGTTTTTTACCTGGGCCAGTTCATGCTCGTTGAGTCGTCGCCGAGTTTGCAAGCCAGAGATAATGTCGTGGGCGCTTTCAAAGTCTTCTTCTTCGGCGGCCAATTGAGCTTTTTGCATTTGCTCAAAGACTTTTTGGTTCATGCCCACCACCGCTTGCGCGCTACCTGCCACGCACAACAAACCGGCGAGCAACGCAGCGCTTAGTAAGCGCTGCGCATTATTTTTGCAATTTGAAAATAAATCGGTTGTAAACACCTTCCACCTCGATGGCTTCACCATTAACGACACGGGGTTTGTATTTGAATTTTAACGCGGCATCCACCGAGACTCGCTCAAAGGCCGGATGATCGCACTGACCAGGCACCACCGACACTTCGCGCACCGAGCCTGTGGGTGTGACCGTATAAGTCACCATGCAGGTGCCCTCAATGCGACGCTGTTGCGCCGCCAATGGGTACACCGCAGCCACTTTAACAATGGGCAGGTATTCGCCGTCGTGCGCACCGAAACCAATGCCCGATGTAGACACATCTAAACCACCACCGGTACCAGTGGGCAGCGGTGCCACCGCCAGGGCATTGTTGGCCGCCGAGGCGTCGCTTTCGGCGGGAGCCTCCGGTGCCGATGGCGGCGGCGTGTTTTGCGGCCGAGTGAGCGTGCGAGATTTGGTTTGCACTGATTCCGAGCGTTTAACGCGCACAAAATCGAGCAACTGCACCCGCCCGGATTCATCCAATCGCTGCTCGCCGGATTCGATCAACACCGACATAAACCAGGTGAGAAAAAATGCAATCACCAGGCCGACTATCAGAGCGACAAGCAAGCGCAAACCGGCACCGCGGCTGTCGATGTTGAGCTCAGCCTGCACGGGCGGATTGGCGCCATTGTTGGGAGAGGTGGCGATGTTCATCAGTTCTCCTGGGCGGCTAGGGCGATGTCGTACACACCGGCCTGACGCGAGGCATCCATCACCTGCACCAGGCGTTCGTTGGTGGAATTTTTATCGGCCTGAATCACCACCGAGCCCTTGGGGTTTTCGGCGTGCAAGCGCTCAATATTGGGTCGCAGCGCACGAATATCGATTTCTCGCCGGTTTACCCACACGCGATTGCTCTCGTCGATGGCAATTAAAATGTTGGCTTTTTCTTGCACCACCGACGTGGCCGCCTGGGGCGGATTAATTTCGATACCGGATTCTTTGGTAAAGGTGGCGGTTACGATAAAAAAGATCAGCATGATAAATACCACGTCCAACATCGGCGTGATATCCACTCCAGCTTCCTGATTAGCCTTAGACGCCTGCAAAAAATTTCTCATGGGGATTCCTCTGCTTTTACTTCAAAGCGCAACAATTCGCTGATGGTTTCCTGCTCGGCCTCGGCGCGACGGCTTAAAATACTTGCCAAAAGCAATCCAGAAATCGCCACCACCATACCGGCCATGGTGGAAATGGTAGCCTTGGAAACGCCGGCGGCGGTGGAGCGTGGATTGTTGGAGCCGGTGGCGGCCACCGCATCGAAGACTTCCAACATACCCAATACCGTGCCCAACAATCCCGCCAGCGGACAAATTTTTACCAGCGTATTAATAATGCCCAACCGTTTATTCAGCGCGCGCTTAACCTGTGCCAATAAGCGCACGCGAAATTGCTGGGCGTACCAAGAGCGGCGATCGCTGCGCGACACCCAAAGCTGGTGGGCTTTTCGGGCGTACAGGGGATAAGCGAATTGAAAAAACAAGATTCGCTCGATAATCATGCCCCACATAACAAAAGCGATGGCAATGATCAGCAATAAAATATTGCCGCCGAGCTCCAGTAAATCGCCAAACCAGGGAAAATAATTATCAAAAAATAGAGACAACATAAGCGACTACGCTTTCTCGTTGGTGAGTAGGTTTTGTTCGGCTTGCGCCGCCACAATGGCCACGCCTTCCTGTTGCAAAATATCGCTGATTTGTTCGGCGCGGGTTTGCAGCAGGTTGTGCAATAGCAGCGTGGGAATGGCGACGGTTAAGCCCAATACGGTGGTCACCAACGCCTGGGAAATACCGCCGGCCATTAATTTAGGATCACCGGCACCAAACAGAGTAATGGCCTGGAAGGTAACGATCATACCGGTCACGGTACCCAACAAACCCATCAGCGGAGCAATGGCGGCAACGATTTTTAAAAACGATAACCCGCGATTAATTTTCGGCACTTCGCGCAACACCGCCTCGCCCAGTTTAAGCTCCAGGGTTTCGGTATCCTGCTGTTTGTTTTCTTCGTACACCGAGAGAATACGACCCAGCGGATTTTTACCCGGCGCTTGCGGATGGCGCACTTGATGCTCCACCTTATATTGCAAAATTGTTAGGTAAGCGAAACGAGATAATGCCGTTAACACACTGACAATACCCAGCGCGATAATGATGTAACCGATTACCCCACCCTGATCCACACGCTCGCGAAAACTCGGCGCTTTAACCAATAACGACAACAACTGGCCGCGCGTGGGATCCAGCGAAACCGTAGTCACCTCGCCGTTACTTTTTTCGAGGTTTTTAACACGCTCTAAATAGCGATTGGCGGGCTGGCGACCGTATTCCACCACGCGACCGGTTTCGGGAATAAACTGCAAATAAGCGCCATCGGCAATTAAATTAAAGCCGCCAATGCGCGTTACCAGGGTATTTTCTTCTACGCCCTCAACGGTTAACACCGGCTGCTCGAACTTAACCACCTTGCCCGAGGCGGTCATTTCGCGCTGCAATTCAAACCAAAGTCGTTCGATTTCAGAGATGGACGGTAGGTCTTTGGTTTGGCCCATTTTAATGGAAAAATCCAATAAAAAGTCGCTGCGCTCGGGGTAGTGTAACTGAGTAATGGAATTGGAAAACTGGGCGTTGGCGTCGCTGGAAACCTGCTGCAAAACACCAAACAATTCTTTTAACGTACCTAAACGTTCGCTTAAACGTTCTTGCAATTGGGCCAAATCTTTTTCGTTGTCTTCGAATTGTTTTTCTTGCTGAACACTCAGCGCTTCTTGTCGCTCTTCCTCGCGAATTATATCGGCGAGCAGTTGCTGTTGATTGGCTTTATCGTTAATAAAGGCTTGCATACGCTGTTGCTGATCTTTGCGATCGCGCTCGGTACCTTCTCGCACTTTTTGCAATAAATCGTCAACACTCAAAGCGCCCTGGGCCATAGAGGTTACCGAAAAAACACTCGCACCAAGCAATGCTAGCGCAACACTACAATTTTTAATTAAACGGTTCACAGTATTCACCTTGTCTATTCGCTACTGGGCTTGGGTGTAAGCAACGGGCACGTTGATCATTTCTGGCGCGGTTTCTTTGCGGGCAACTTTTAAGCCCTGCTCAACAAAACGGCGGAAACTGCTGCCACTTTTTACCTGCCATTTTTGTTCGCTAACGTTCCAATAGCCGGTGGTGTTTTGGCCGATTAAGACAAACATTAATGCCACGCGGCCTACGCGCAGAATGTCGGCGTCGTAACTTTTACCATCAATGGATAACTGACTGGTGTAAGCCTCGATGGAGCGGCCAAAATCGTTTTCGATTTCGTAGGCCTCAAACACTCGGCGACATTTTTCAGCGGTGGACACGTCCGAGCGAGTCAGCATGTCGCGCAGTTTTTCCACGCGAGCGCGGCGCTCTTCGATAAGAAAGGGCATGTCCAAATTAATGAATTCTTCCAGCGAGTTGATCATTCGCTGCAGCAACGGCGTAATGCGCCGCTCGATAACTGCGGCATCGGCGATGGAATTCTCTAAAGTGGCAATTTCTTCGCTTTGGCTGGCCAACTGTTTGGCCAGTAAACGGTTGTAAACCTCCAGGCTCTCCACCGATTCCAAACGCGATTCGTACTCTTTGACCAGCGATTGGGTTTGCTCGTACACCGAGTCGATGTTTTCCTGGGCTTTTTGCGCGGACTGCAAACGTTGCTCGCCAGTTTTTAATACAGGTTGCGTGGTATTGGCGGAGGTTGCAGCGCCTAGCAACAACCCGATTGTTAGAATCATTAACCTCGGCATTGTGGAAATCATTAAATAGCACTCCGGTTCGCTGTGTTCGACGGAATTAAAAATAAAATCAAGCGGACTAAAAATCCCAACTAGGATTGCCCACTGAGATGAACGATTAATGTCAGAAAGATAAAAACCAGGGCAACCCTGGCACACCCTAAAACCGACTAATAAACTGGGTTATTGCGTAAACTCGATAATCTTAAAACCCTGTAGAATGAGGGCTTTTTAGAACTTGACCGCCTGCAAAAAAACAAACGACTCAAGCGATTACGACGCTATTAGAAAACTTTTCCGCCAACGAGAATTGACCTACATCAACGAAAAATTGGCTTTAAAAAAGAACTTTTTATAAGAAAACCAAATTAACATTTAATTATAAAACCATTGCGTGACAGTTTGATGTCAAAAACCACGTTAAAGAAAGCGCTATTTGTGGGCGAGGACAGGAGTAAAAACGTACAGTGAAAGTAGAGCAAGGGGCTAGACTGGGGGCTTTTTTAGATTTAGACAAAAACAATTTTTTGCGCGGGGACAAGTCGCTTTAATTAGACGAAACTCAATGAGTAATTCAATCGATATTCTTCATTCGGTCGATACTCTTAATTCGATCTATACACTTAATTCGCCCAACACGCTTAATTGGATGGAAACACTTAATTGGATGGAAACACTTAATTCGATCGAAACTGTATAGCCAAAGTTTTTTAAAAAGCTATTCCCGGGTCGATTTAAGTGCAATTTCGGTAAGAATGGGGCCGATGATTTCAAAAATAATTGTGGTGGCGATAATGACTTGCAGCAGCGGTTGCTGATACTCGGGCAGGTGGTTGGCCGCCACTAACGCCATGCCAATGGCAGCCCCAGCCTGAGGCAATAAACTCAAGCCCATCCAGCGACGAGTGGCGGTTGGGTATTTGGCGATCCAGGTTCCTAAAAACGCGCCCAGCCATTTGCCCAAAATTCGGCTGATTACATACACCAAACCAATTACGCCTAACGACCAGAGTGCATCAAATTGCAGTTGCGCACCGGCCAAGGCAAAAAATAACAACAAAAATGGCCATTCAATATTTTCGATGGCATGAAATGGCCGGTCGTGGTGTCGCGCCAAGTTGGCAATGGTTGACCCCATAACAATGGCCGCCAATAAAAACGAGACATCGAGCCATTGCGCCAAACCACTGCACAAAAAAACCAAACCCAGTGCTTCCAACATAATTGGCTCGCCTGGTTTTAATCGACCGGTTAAAAATGCTGCTGGCACCCCCAATAAAAAACCCAACAATAAACCGCCGCCTAATTCCTGCAAGGCAAGTTGCAAAGCATAATCACCACTGGTTGCAGACACTGCACCAATAATTGCCAAACCAATCGAAAACAACAAAAGCCCCCACACGTCGTCTAACGCAACAACGGCTAACAATAATTTAGAAAAAGGAGAATTAACTTTTGTTTCGACGACGGCGTCTAACGCAATTTCGGCGGCGGTGGCCGAAGCAATGCACGCTAAAATAATGGCGAGCTGCCATTCAACGTTAATAAAAATTAACGCAAGCGCGACAACTAGAGCGGTCATTAAAACTTCGAGCAGAGAGACCCAAAATAATCCAGCACCCAAACGCAAAAAGGTGTTGGACGATAAACTGCCACCCAATAAAAAACCCACCATTACCAGCGCAATATTGGCTAACCATTCAAATTGCATTTGCACCGACATGGGCAACCAGTCGAACACTTCCGGCCCAACTAAAATACCCACGCAAACAATTAACGTTACGCGCGGCACAGAAAATTTTCGTGCCACGGCGTCAGCCGATAAACCTAGTAGAAAGAACAGGCCTACAGTGATTAATAACTCAACATTTTGCGACAATGATTGCAATTCCAATAAATACTAGGTTAGCTTTGAATCCTGATTACAATTGAGTTTTAAAAATTTTCAATATTGATTTGTCTCAATCGATGATTGAAATAATTTATTTTGTTTTCCTCTAAAGTACTTTTTTTGACGCACCAAAATTTTTTGTCATTTTTTATGACATTTAAGCCGTCAAAAAAAGATTTTAAAAGGAGAACCATTTCTCATAAGCAAAACTTATTGAAATCAAGAATTTTCCAAATTAAACGAAATAGTTGATAATCTTCACCCAAGTACAGATTTGATG
The DNA here is from genome assembly GCA_964342265.1 of uncultured Cellvibrionaceae bacterium. Taxonomy (GTDB): domain Bacteria; phylum Pseudomonadota; class Gammaproteobacteria; order Pseudomonadales; family Cellvibrionaceae; genus Halioxenophilus. The sequence goes on from CAYFFE010000047.1 coordinate 25,284, forward strand.
AAATCTCGCATAGAACGGGATGTTTTACGCTTTTATTACACCAATATAACGATGTGATGAAAGTTGTAGATGCTGCAAAGGGTCGAACCGGGTACCGACGGTTTTCGCCACAGCGAAAAACCGAAAATTACAAAAACTACCCACTGTTTCTGCACTAGAAACAAGACCGTACGTGTTAGCTGGCAAGTTTCAGTTCGTTTAGCCTGTCGACGACTGTTTGCTGCACTCATACTTTGCTTCTTGTCTTAAAAAGTTTACTGGCCGTTGGCTAGATAAAACTTTACTGCTTCATTTAATAGTAGCTTGGTTGAAGCTACGGATGCTGTTACAAACAAGGATGATCAAATTATGAATATAGAAAAGACCAAGCGCGGTCAACGCGGCCGCCCAATATCGTTCGACAAAAGCCAACTCGTTAACTCGGTGATGCACAAGTTTTGGGAACTGGGCTACAACAAAGTTTCTTTAAACGAAATCGCCCGAGACAACGGTTTAACTCGCGCAAGCCTGTACCACAGTTTCGACTCTAAAGAAGCGCTGTTTTTGCTGTCGCTAAAACAATACTTAAAAACATCGCCCGATACTTTATTGGACGAAATCGATAATCCCGATTGCGTGAGCGATGTATTGTTTGAATTTTTGGATCGTATTTGTGCCACTCAGTCTGAAGACGACCGTCGTCGCGGTTGTTTTATCTGCAATTGCATCAACGAGTTAATCACCAGCGACAGCCCATTGGCCACGCAATTGCGTCAAGTTATGGAAACTCGCAAACAGCGCGTAACACTTTTGATGGAACAAGCGGTCGCCAACGGTGAAATTGCCTCTAACAGCGATCCCGTGTTACTGGGCAATATGTTCATCAACTTCCTGTTTGGGCTGAACACTTTCTCCAAAACCACAACAGACGAGTATCAATTGCGCGGCTTGTGCGATGGCTTTATGAACAGTATTGGCCTGTACCGGCGCGAACACCTACAACAAAAAATCGGTTAAATCCCTTTCGCCGATGTTACTTCGGCACGGGTTGCGGCAATTCTGGCAGTTTTGCCGCACCCATCTGCAACGCTTCTTGGCAAACCTCCTGACTGAGGCCGTACTTGCCAAGATTG
>CAYFFE010000048.1:0-26384 GCA_964342265.1 uncultured Cellvibrionaceae bacterium
ATTATGAGTCTTTGAGCAAAAACAGCAGACGCGCAGTCGCTGAGCGTAACTGCGCCAGGTCTCCATAAGTTGATCGATTTGCTGTTGCCGAGTGCTCACCATCTGCGCCAACAAACCTTTCAGTACCGATTCGGCTTCGTCGGGGGAGTCGAAGCGCTCTTCGCTGCGCCAGCGGCGAATGGCCTGCACCATTGGTGTGGCACCGGCTGGGCTTTCGGCACCGAATATCATGGTAACAGCATGGCGAACAGTGGCTTTGAGTAAGTCTTGCTCACTAAAGTTGAGCTGACTGTCGTAGCGTAACTCAAAGGGATCAGAAAAAAGGTGCGGGGCGCTCCAACGCAACGCTTGTGACGAGAGAATTTTTTCAGCCGTTGTGGCATCGCAAAACTTAACAAGACTGTCAGGTATTTTTGTGACCACGGCCTATCCTTCTATGCATGGCGAGTACATTGGTGCCCCGCAATTGACTGTGCACTGGGCAACACTTGTACTATCGGCGTGCGGGCTAAAAAGTTTACTGAATTAGCCCAAACTGTTGAATGTTTATTGTGGTTACTAGGGTCTGTTAACACTAATTAAGTACCGATGCTGGAGTCCATATTTCCGCTCAGCTAGGCGCCAGGCGTGTGATGCCGTGGGCCTACATAAACGATTGGCAACAGCGAGTGAGCTATTTTCTGACTCAACAGTGGCCCCTAATTAGTATTAACAGGCTCTAAGCGGGTTGCCCTATGCAGGAAGTCGCGTCCCCGATTTCTCGATTCCCTTCACGGTGCTTTAAAATGGGCAAAGTAAACGAGATGTAATTCCCTCAAATTGGGCAAACACCTTTACTAAGCTTAGTTCAGAATTATCTATTTTTCGTCGAGGAGGCGGAGTGAATCTAACCGGTAGTCATATTTTGTCGATTTCTCAGTTCGATCGGGAAACCATCGATCAGGTTTTTACAGTAGCTGATAGCATGGCGCCGTACGCGGCGCGTAAGCGTGTTACTCGGGTTTTAGAGGGAGCCATACTCGGCAATATGTTTTTTGAGCCAAGCACACGTACGAGGGTGAGTTTTGGTTGTGCGTTTAATTTGCTGGGCGGCGAGGTGCGCGAAACCACGGGTTTTAAAAGCTCCGCCATTGCCAAAGGCGAGAGTCTGTACGATACGGCGCGGGTACTGTCGGGCTACAGCGATGTTATTTGCATGCGCCACCCCGCGTCGGGTTCGGTGGCGGAATTTGCCGAGGCCAGTCGCGTGCCAGTCATCAACGGTGGCGATGGGGCCAACGAGCACCCAAGCCAAGCGCTGTTGGATTTGTACACCATTCGCAGTGAGTTAGCCGGCCAGGGTCGTCCCGTGGATGGTTTGCGTATTGCCATGATTGGCGATTTAAAATATGGGCGTACAGTGCATTCCTTGGCCAAATTGTTATCACTCTACAACGATATTCAATTGGTGTTGGTCTCGCCCAACGAACTGGCCATGCCCGAGGAGATTGTAGAAGAGCTGCGCGCCATTGGTCATCAAGTTAAGGTAACCGACGAGCTCACCGAGAGCATTCAACACGTGGACATTGTTTATTCCACGCGCATTCAAGAAGAGCGGTTTAAAACCAAAGACGAGGCCGATTTGTATCGCGGTCGGTTCCGCTTGAATCAGGCGATTTACACCCAGTTTTGCGAGCCCAATACGGTCATTATGCACCCATTGCCGCGCGACTCCCGCGCCGATGCCAACGAGTTGGATAACGACCTCAATCATAACCCTAATTTGGCCATTTTCCGGCAAACCGACAACGGTGTTTTGGTGCGTATGGCACTGTTTGCCTTGGTGTTGGATGTGGCGCATCTAGTGGATCAATACGCCAAAGACGTGCATTGGTTCAGCGCTTCACGCAACATTTGACGTAAGTCTTCCGGAACGGTTAGTGTGCCTGCTAATGTGTATTGTGCCGACATTTGCAATAACAGCAGGCGTTTTAATGCCCTCAGTTATTTAAAACAGATTCTTGTAACAAAGAAAACTTATAAGCAGTGTAAAATGTGATCTATCCTACAGTCTGTTTTTGCGCCAAGGGCTAATCTCATACCAACACTAGGGAAATAACCGGAGAGCGGAAAAATGAATAAATGGCTGGTTTCATGTGGCCTAACCGCCGCCTTGTCAATGGTGTCAATCTTATCGATTGGCGGGGAAGACGAAGCACAACCCTCTAAGTCCAGTTGGCTGCTGGCAAAATACGATCACAACGGCGATGCCACCATTACGCAGGAAGAAGTGGCTCGCAAAAAACACAAAGTTTTCAAATACCTCGACATCGACAACAACGGCAGTGTGGATGTTGAAGAGTACCTTCAGGGCGATGCCCAGCGCCGCGAAGCCATTCTCAAAGCCCGTTTCGATAAGCTCGATCTCGATCACGATGGCAAAATCAGTGATGCCGAGTACAGCTCCTACCTTGGATTATTTGCCAGTATCGACTTTAACGGCGACGGCAACTTAAGTGCCTCTGAAGTATCCGCCGTGGAAGAGCCCGAGGAATTCAATACTCGTTGCCTCTGGGTGTTTTGCTTACGCACCGAAAAGTAAGCCTTAGCTCTCTCTTTCCAGGCGTTTGAACAAAGCGCCAATCGCACCGATTAACGTCTCTGAGCGATTAGGATGACGCAGCGCCTGCATCAGATGCGGGCGCAAATCGGGCAGGGCCATTAAGTCGGCGATGACTTGAATAAAATTATCGTCGCCGAGTTTGGCCAGCAATTCCAAAAACTGTAATCCCAACTCGGTATTGGCCAGATCGTCGCTGCAGCGCGAGGCGATGGCTGCCACCACTTCCACATCCGCATCTTGCATCATCGCCATGCTTTTAATCAGCGCCTGTTGCCGCAAGCCTTTGGCTTGGCTAAATGACATTCCGCGAATGGCCGCGGCAATCACGCTGCCGGTTGGTTGGTCGCTCGATAATTCGCGGTACAGGCGGTCGATGAGCGTTTGCGTGAGTTTAACGTCAAGCGCTTCATGCTCCAGCAATTGTGCCAGGCCGACAAAGGCCGGGTTGGGCACATTGGCAAGCGCGGTTTGTAATAATTGCTCTTGCGATTGCCAGCGCGCGGCTACATCGGCCAGGCCCTGGATTCCGAGATTCTGCCAGCCATCTGGCGTGGGTGATTGCAGATAGGCGCAGGTGGCTTCAAAGAATCGGCTGGGTGGGCGCTTGAGTGCCGCGCTCACTTTGGCGTGAAAGGCGGCTTTGCGGTCGTCGGGCAGTGTAAAAGCGTAAGGATTGTTGTCCAGCACGGCGTTCAATTGCTGGCCCGATTGCGCCGCTTTAATGTTACTGCCCATGGTAAACAGCAATTGCTGTAAAAATTTGTCGCGATCGCCCGGGGCCAGAAAACCCTGTTCATCCAACGGCAGCTTAATCGACCACACCATGGGGCTCTGCTTGTTGTCTTCCGTCCAAAACACCACGCCCAGCCAGGCATGGCGCAAATAGGGCAGAGGATAGGGCGTGCTCAGCAAGTCGGCTTTTTCAAAATCCGATTTGGCCAGCTTTTGAATGCGACGACCCAAATCAAAATAGCGGGCTTCGGCTCCCAGGTATTTAAAAAAGCCTGTTATTCCCTCTACTTTACTCATACGGCCATCCTTTCTCTGTGTGCTTGCTTAAAACCGGCCATTGTAACGCACCTACTCGGCTGTGGTCGGGTCAACGGCTACAAAAACCTCGTCTATACTTTGGCAATCATCGGTTTATTGCATTCTTTATAACCCCGACAACTAGGAATAACTCTGCCAATGCCCTCAGTCGAGCAGTTCAGTGGCTCCCCCAACATCATTGCCTCCCACTACCGACACGCCCAGGTCGAACTCAAACTTATGCTTACCGGCCACGTTCACCAGGCGATCCCCGACATCGCTAAGGCGGGCTATGCGGAGCATTGGGAGTGCATGAGCAAATACGGGCACGAGCGCTTCGATACCGTATTCGATAAAGCGCAAATTGTGCGCGAAGGCTTTGCCGAATTAATTCACGCCGATGCCCAAAACATTGCCCTTGGCAGCAGCGTGCACGATTTATTCATGCGCTTTTTGTCGTGCTTGGATGTGGATAGCCGCCGAAAAGTCATTACCACCAGTGGTGAGCATCCGTCGATTTTGCGCCAGTTAGTGCGTTATAAAGAAGTGGGTTACGAGTTGGTTGCGCTCGATCCCAATCCGGCCAGCACGTTAGTGGAGCGGATTATCGAGCAGTTGGACGACAACACCGCTGCGGTGTGTATTTCGTCGGTGAATTACATCAATGGTCATCAGGTTTTGGAGTTGGATACTCTGGTGCCCAAATGCGAGAAGTACAACATCGAGCTGTTTGTGGATGCCTACCAAAGCGTAAACGTGCTGTCGTTTTCCATTGCCGATTACAACCTCGAAAACGCCTTTGTCGCCGGCGGCGGTGCTAAGTATTGCCAAATGGGCGATGGCAACTGTTTTATGCACGTGCCGCCCAATCGCGAGTTTCGCCCACGCATTACCGGCTGGTACGGTGTGTTCGACCCCGTTTTAGATTCTCCGGCCTCCGAACCTCTAGCGTACGCAGATATTCCTGCGCAACGCTTGGACGGTTCCAGTTGCGATTCGCTGCCGCATTTTCGCGCGGCTAAGGTGTTTGAGTTTTTTAAGCAACAACAATTAACTGCCGAATTATTGCACGATATTAATCATCATCAACTCGATGTTATGGCCAATGCTTTTCGGGCGTTGGATTTAAATCCCGCGTTAATTGCGTTGTCGACCGATGTGGAATACATGGGCGGATTTATTTCATTAAAAACCCCGCTTGCCCAAAAACTGCAGGAACGTATGCGCGATATTGGTGTTATTTGCGATTACTGCAACGGGTATTTAAGGCTGGGGCCGGCGCCGTATTTGTGCGATGAACAACTGCGTGACTGCATCGAAGCCTTACACGAAGCGCTAAAACATTTGGCAGCGGCCAAAAGCAGCGCCTGATAATTTGTGGCCGCGACTTAATTTTGGCAGCAGCGTTTAAATTTTTTGCCGGAGCCACAGGGGCAGGCTTCGTTGCGACCAATTGCCACGGGTGGCCGCGCTTCTCCGCTGATAAATTGCCAAGCGCCGTTGGTTTGTACAAATTGCGAAAGTTCGTGGTGTTGGGTAAGCGTTTGTTGTCCCGAAAGATCGCGGTAAAAAGCGATGAACTCCACTTGGCCGGCATCGTCTGAGGCTTGCCCAGCCACAGTGCCCAAAATGCGTAAACTCAGCCATTGTTTATCGGCACACCAATCAGACATGGCTTTTTGCTCTTCGGCTGCATCGCCAGTACCAGGGCCTGTTTCGTACACGTAGCGCCACAGTCCCAAACAATAGGCCGCGTAGCGCGAACGCATTAATTGCTCGGCGGTTTTGGCTTGAGTTTGGTGAGTATGCAGCGCTTGGCAGCAATCCTGATAAGAGTGCCCCGAGCCACAAACACAGGGCATGGAAGGCTCAATAGATGCGCTTGTAGGGTTTTCGTTGGGCGGTGGCTGATTCAAGGTAGTATTCCTGCGGGTTTTTCGGTATGTTTGCGCCCCTTTTGGCGATCGGTTGCGCTATTCTTTGTGCTTGGCAATTATCATTGCCCGGCTACAAGCGGTAGAGTTTTGAGTAAAGAATAAGAATTGAAGGTTATGGCCAATTTCGACGATATCCGTCCCTACAACGACGACGAAGTCAAACCCACCTTAGCAAAATTACTCAAGGATGCAGAGTTTCTGCATGCTATTTCCAGCTTAAAATTTCCCGAATTTACTCAGCGTCATCCCCAATTTATGGCGCGCTTGGCGAGTTTATTTTTACGCTGGGAAACTCGCAACGTGCAAAACGTGCACGATGTTCAAATGGTGGCTTACAGTTATTTAGAAAAAAATATTAACACCACCATGAATGGCTTAACGGTTTCGGGGTTGGATAAATTATCGCGACCGGGCCCTTATTTGTTTGTTAGTAATCACCGCGATATTGCCATGGATCCGGCCTGCGTTAACTGGTTAATTTACCACAACGGCTTTTCTACGCTACGCATTGCCATTGGCGATAATCTGCTGTCTAAGCCGTATGTATCAGACATAATGCGCTTAAACAAAACCTTTGTGGTAAATCGCTCGGCCACCTCGCCGCGCGAAAAACTCAAAGCCGCAAAACATCTATCGGCCTACATCCATCATTCCATTGCCGAAGAAAAAGCCAACATCTGGATTGCCCAGCGAGAAGGGCGGGCCAAAGATGGCCGGGATATTACCAATCGCGCCATTATTAGCATGTTTGGTTTAAATAAATCCAAAACGCAATCGTTTGGCGATTACATTGCTGAGTTGAACATTGTACCTGTAGCCATTTCCTATGAGTGGGATCCGTGTGACACCGCCAAGGCCCAGGAGATTTATGCCATTCAAACCGTGGGCGAGTACGCCAAGCAAGAACACGAAGACGTGGCCAGCATCGCCAAGGGTATTCGCGGCCAAAAAGGCCGAGTGCACGTAGCGTTTGGCGATGTGTTGGGCGATGGTTTTAACGATGCCGAAGCGGTGGCACTGGAAATTGAACGGCAAATACAATCCAATTATGTGTTGCACGCGAGCAATCTGGCGGCTTATCAAATGCTCTACCAGCAGGCACCACAAAATATAACGTTTGGAGTCGATGGTAACTCGTTCGACCCCAATCAACATCAATCGATAATCACCGAGCTCAATCAGCGCATGGCTGCTATTCCCGAAGAGCAGCGCACGATTTTGTTGTCTGGCTACGCCAATCCTGTGCTCTCCAAGCTGGCTCATATGGATGCGGGCGCACTAACGGCGGCGTCTTCCGGCACTTAATTGGGCATTTAATTGCCTATTGTTCTCTGGTGCCTATTGTGCTCTGGTCTTTAGGCGCGCTGCCGGTTAAATTGACGCGATGATCAGCGCAGAAATCAAACAAACTATCCAAACCGCCTACAGCCAGTTTTTGCAAAGCCGTGGCCTTAAAGCGCGCTACGGCCAAAAACTGATGATTGCCGAAATCGCGCGCACTCTGGCCGGCGTAGAGTTGAATGAAGACCATTTGCGCACCAGCGACAATCATGTATGCGTGATTGAGGCCGGCACCGGCACGGGTAAAACCGTGGCCTATTTGTTGGCGGCCATCCCCATTGCCCAATTGCTGGGCAAAAAGCTCATCGTCTCCACGGCAACGGTGGCATTGCAAGAGCAAATTATTCTTAAAGATTTACCCGAGCTAAAACAGCATTCGGGCCTGGAATTTTCCTACAATCTGGCCAAAGGTCGAGGCCGCTATTTGTGCTTGTCTAAGCTCGATCGAATTTTGTCCGATCAGCAGGGCTTTGGCGATTCTAATCGGGCACTGTACGAAGACGAACAGCCTGCCATCGATGCCGATGCCATGACGCTCTACCAAACCATGATGACAGCGTTAGCCAGTGGCGATTGGGATGGCGACAAAGACGATTGGAAAGACGAGCTGGACGATCGGCTGTGGTTTCGTGTGACTACCGATCACCGCCAATGCACAGGCCGGCGCTGCAGCAACATAGCCAGCTGCAGTTTTTTTAAAGCCCGCGATAGCTTGTCGTCGGTGGATGTTGTTGTCACCAACCACGATTTGGTAATGGCCGATTTATCCTTAGGCGGTGGTGCCATATTACCCGCGCCGGCCGACGCTATTTATATTTTTGACGAAGGCCACCATCTGCCCGATAAAGCCCTCAATCATTTCGCCAACCATCTGCGAGTGATTAGTACTACACGCTGGTTGGATCAGAGTTTAAAAAGCATTCCCGTGCTGCAAGAAGATTTAGACGCGGCCAGTGATGTGGTTTTTATGCTGCAAAAATTGCCGCAAAAATTAGAATCCGCCAAACAATTAATGGAACAACTGTGGCCGTTACTGCAAGCCTTGGCGGGCGATTTGGCCGACAGCCAAGAACGCAAGCCACGTTACCGGTTTGAAAAAGGCGTAGTGCCCGAAGATTTACAGCAATTGGCGCTGGCACTTAAGCAGAGTTTTAACGAGGTTTTTATCCAATTCGATAAAATCTCCATGGAGTTGCAAGATCTGTTAGAAGATCGCCACAGTCCTATTCCCAAAGTGGATTTGGAAAACTGGGCACCGGTACTGGGTGCTTGGGCGGCGCGCGCGCAAGCGTGTTTGAATTTATGGGCCAGCTACGCACAGCCGGATGCAGCCAATACCATGCCCAAGGCGCGTTGGCTGACTTTAATTGATACCGGTGCCTACGTGGACATCGAAATTTGCTCCAGCCCCATTTTAGCGGCCAATAATTTAACCGTAAGTTTATGGAACGAGTGCTGTGCGGCGGTGGTAACTTCGGCCACGCTCTCGGCGCTGGGCCATTTTGAGCGGTTTAGAATGCGCGCGGGCACACCGGAGACCGCTAATTATGCACTGGTACCAAGCCCGTTTGATTTTCAAAAAGCGCAATTGCGCGTACCTAAAAACGCCGCCGATGCCGGCAATGCTCTGGCTCATACAGAATCTATCATTGCCCAACTAACCGATATTATCGATCCTAACCAGGGCTCGCTGGTGTTGTTTTCATCGCGCAAACAAATGCTCGATGTGTACGAGGCCTTACCGGTGAGGCTAAAAAATAAAATTCTCTTAAAATTCTCTTACAAGGCGAGCGCTCCAAACAAGAAACCATTCGCCAGCACAAGCTCGCCATCGACGACGATCGCGGTAGTGTGTTGTTTGGCTTGGCCAGCTTTGCCGAGGGGCTGGATTTACCCGGCGACTACTGCCGCCATGTAATTATTGCCAAAATTCCATTTTCCGTGCCCGACGATCCCATCGAAGCGGCTTTGGCGGAGTGGATTGATCAAAGTGGTGGCAACGCGTTTATGGAAATGAGCGTACCCGATGCCGCCATAAAACTCGTGCAAGCCTGTGGGCGCTTACTGCGTAACGAAACTGACAGCGGTAACATTACTATTCTCGATAACCGTTTACTGCGCCGCCGGTACGGACAAGCGTTGTTGGACAGCCTGCCACCGTACAAACGCGTGTTTGACTAGTCACGCGAGTAGGAACCGCCGCTGGTAAGCGTGCACAAACGCTTAAAATTCCGGCTTTTGTGGATTGCCGAGTAAAACCGAAGCCGACTCGCCTCAATTACAATCCTGAACTAAAGTTATAGAGTCGTGGGGGAAAGCTGTTCCAATCGCTAAACTGCGCCGAGCGCGTATCTTGTTGAATTTGGTATCTCTTTTAGATCGCCCCGCATTTATCTAAGTAAATTTACGCTTCCTATAGATTACCCAGTTTAACGGTAAAAAACAGCGGTCTGCCTATGAGCCCTTCAATACATCAAACCGATTTTTTACAGGCACAAAACTGTGTGAATCAGGGTAAATTTTCCGAAGCCGAGCAAATTCTTACACGTTTGGTAGACGTTAATCCAAGCGCGCGTTTGTTTTATCAATTGGGGGTGGCTAAAGCCTTGGCGGGCAAACAGCATCGCGCCATCAACGATTTTAACCAAGCGATTCAACTCGACCCCAAAATGAGCGAAGGCTACAACGGGTTGGCATTGGCATTGTACGAACTGGGAGAATTACGGGCTGCCGATAACATTTGCCAGGAGGCTTTTCAGCAAACCAAACCCTGCAGCAAATTGTATTCAACCTGGGCCAGTATTTTACGGGCTTTAAGTAAATTACCCGAAGCCAAAGCGCTGCTGGAAAAAGCACTAAAACACATGCCCAATAACGCCACGCTCTGGTGTAATTTGGCGGCCGTGTTGGGAGAACTTAACGACGGCCAGGGTGCCGTTGATTGTTTTGAAAAAGCCATTGAATTAAATCCTGCACTGATAGACGTGCACGAGCGCATTGCCGATCATCGCGTTTATCACGATGTTAGCGATTCGCACATTAAAACAATGCATGCCTGTTTGGATAAGGCCAAAACACCTTCCGCTTTAGCCGGCGTGTGCTTTGGCTTGGCAAAAGCGTACGAAAAATTAAAGGATTATCAACAAGCGGCCGAATTTTATCGGCGCGCCAACGACAGTTTATACGCCCAAAAGCCTTATCAACACGACTTAACAAAAGCGCAATTCCAAACTATAAAAACCGTATTTACCGAAAGTTACATTAGCAAACTAAGCCAGTGTACTAACTTGGATGCAACACCCATTTTTATAATTGGAATGCCGCGTTCGGGCACCTCGCTAGTGGAACAAATATTGGCTAGCCATTCCAGTGTATTTGGTGCCGGAGAACTTAACCACTTAAAAAATTTATTGTTGCGCAGTAGCGACATAGTTAATGACGATTTTGTGCGAGCCCTTAGTGAACTCACGCCGGAAAGGGGGGCGCAAATTAGTAAAAATTACCTGCGTCTCATTAGAGAGTTTAGCCGAGACGCAAAATACATTACCGACAAAATGCCCCATAATTTTCGATTTGTGGGGTTAATTGCCTGTTTGTTTCCCAATGCAAAAATTATTCACTGTATGCGTGGCAAACAAGACGTAGTGCTGTCGAATTACAAAGCCCATTTCGCCACTAATTTACGTTATTCGACGAATCTTAAGGCTATTAATCAGTTTTATGAGTTGTATGAGGATTTAATGGCGTTTTGGTATCAAAAGTTCGGCGAGAGAATATTGCCAGTAGAATACGAGCAATTGGTTAATCAGCAACAGGCGATCACCCAAGATTTGCTAGATTATTGCGAGCTGCCGTGGCAAGAGGGCTGCTTGAGCTTTCATCAAACCCAGCGCACAGTGGCCACAGCCAGTGCCAGCCAAGTTAAACAGCCACTGTTTAGGCATTCTATTAATAGCTGGAAAAACTATGAAGCCTATTTTCCGGAATTAAACACTACCACTGATGCACCGCATTAATTTTCTCACTCAATAACTGGTTTAATCGACGTTCGTTATTGGGCATTAGGGTAGAAAGAATTAACTTGGTGGGTGCGTGGAATTCAGTTAAATAATAATTAGCTTTCTCAGAAATCTGTTGCTCCAGAAGGGTTTCAAAATCCAGTTGCGCCGCCTGTAGCTCCGCGGTTAAATGCTCAATCGACGTGCCTAGGTATTTGGCGAGCTCTAATTTAGAGCAGCTACCAAAATTTAAACGCTGATTAATTACCAATTTAACTCGGGTAATAAAGTCGCCTTCTTTTAAAATATCCCGCTGCAACTTATGGATATGCAATTCAATATCAAGCAATAAATCGGTGTTAGCCGTGGCAATGGGTAAATCGAGATACGCCTCGGAAAAATGCAACGCATCAAAATGCTGATCGTAGTCGATTTCGCAACCAAAAAACTCCGTAAACGATTGACTAAATCGCGCACCTGGGTCGGGCATACTCAAGCTAACCTTGCTCGGCCGCCAGGTTTCACCGCACAGTTGAGTCATTAACATCAACATTTGCGCCGTACCCAATAAATTGCGCTGCTGCACTAACTCGTGGCCAAATTCCAATTCATTTTTATAAAGGGCTACTTGTCCGTCACTAATATGGTGTTGCCAGGGGCCAGTGTCACGATAAAAAGCACCATATTGGGTAGCTTTAGGCAGGGCTGCGCGTAAATGGGGGCTTAACTCCATAACGCGTGCAGGCAAACCCAGTTGCGGGGTGCGCAGATGTTGGGCGGCTACCAGCGCTATGTCATAACAGTGAAAATCCCGCGCAATCGACTCCAACAGACAATTAAACAACTGACTGGGGACAAACTGCTCGGGCGTATTCAACAGATCCGGCGGCAGGCCTAAGCCGATAACCGCTTCCTGTACATCAAAACCCAATTGCTGGGTGGCGAGTTGCAGGGCCTTGAGAATATATTCGTCGTTGGAGCAGATGGCCGTCATAACGCACTCCTTCCTCCCATAGCCAGATAGAGTCAATGAATGGGTGCAAGTAATGTGCCCGTTCTGAATTCAAAAAAAAGGATTTATATCGAAGTTAATAGCAAAATTACCTTTGGGCGCGATAACTCTTGGGTTGGTTTGCCAAGTGAGTGATATTTTCTAAAAATCTTCTGCTAACGGTTAGACTCGTATTAATGGGGGCTTAAATTCTTCTCGATTTGTATGGATGTTAACCTACAAGAGCATAAAAGTGCTTGGGGTATAGATGAAGTATGCACAGGATACAATATGGATACGGGCAGTTTTGATTACCTTGTAGCAGAAACTAAAGCTTCTTTAGGTAATCTCACAAGCTCCAGGGCTTTATTAGAAACAAACGATGGGGCCAATTGCCTAGAGTCCATGTAGACAATAGGATTAGCGATCCCAGTATTTGGGCAAAGTGGAAAAGGGTGAAACTCCCTGATATGGCCAGGATCGTAGGTAAGTTACAATAGGGCCGAGCTTTTGATTCATCCTTTGGGTTGTGAGTGGGGTTAAAAAGATGAGAGACAAACAGCAATCAAAAGAATACTTCGATAAAGAAGTAAATTCAGTTATTAACTTTGCTTCAAGAAAAGACTATGTTGAGCTTTACAAGCGGGCATGTGTCAGAGAAAAATATGGTTATCAGAAATTAACTCCGTTATTTCTGGGGTATACAGAAGTTCCTTTAAGAGTTGTTCCCTTAATGTATTCCAGAGGGGACCATTTAGAAAGTATTAAAAATGGAGCAATTATTCCTCTTATAGAACGGTATGAGTTTCTATGTAAGGAAATGGTAAAATTAGATGTAAAATATATTTTTACTCTGAGCGATCGTTCTCATAACTATAAGCCCTATTTTCATGACGGAGTTCAGTCGGACTACCACTCTGTATACAGTTGGCTAAGCTGGTTTGTTTGTTTTGGAGCTCAAGATGAATTCATACGAAATGTCGCTCCTTTTCTGTGTGAAGCAGGTAAAGACAGGTTAATCGACATTGTTTTGTCTTTTTATCAACCTGATAGAAAGGTAGCTGCAAGTTGTATGAACCCTGAAACCTTTGGCTTACTGGACCAAGTAATTGACGCTGATACGAATTAGCGTCCACAGTTAGTGAGAAAATATTTAGAATCTTGGCCAGAGTTAATTGGGCAGCTTAATGGTTTACAATCTATTGGAATCGCAAGCGGGTCTACTAGTGGCACCAAAAGCTATGAAGACTTAGTTAGCGTGCTGGATCAAGATTATCAGGGGCTCTGGGTTTGGGAGGCGGCTTTAGTGGTAAAATATTTCGGTATTGATGACCAGTCATTTAAAGATAGCGAGTTTTACCCTTACGATCTAGTACATTTTTCCCCAGCTTTAAGCGCGAATTGATCAGTAATAATAGGTGAAAACTTGTTCTGTTAACAGATTGGTTGATTAATGAGTGGTGCAATTATAGGATTCTGTATTTTTTATTAATTAGCGACTAAAAATAAAATAATTTCAATATAGCTGCTCGTTGTTTTTGTGTTTTGTTGTTTGTGGAAACTTTTTTGGGTAGAGCATACCCTGGATTTAATCTAATGCTATTATAGGGTCTAATTATAATGAGATTTACTATTATTTGTAATGAAAAAATTTATCTAGAGGAAACTATTTGAGTGGTATAACAGGATATATGGTACAGATTTTAAAATCGTAGATTATATATTGGATGAGGTTAATTTCGCGGAAATAGAAGTTACCCGTTATAAAAATTCAGATTTATTTGGATTGGGTTTTCAGTTTGGGGCAAAAGAGGAGCGATTAAGACAGAAAGGTAAAATAGATTGGCAGCCTAGAAATAAAAAAGTCGGGTCTTGAATGTTTGATGATGAATTAACTAATTATAAAAAGTTTATTAGACGGTTGGCTGGTGTGTTTTGTGAAGCTGTGTAAGCAATGAAGAAAGATGGTGAAAACTGGAAATGGAAGTGCGTTCACAAAAGAACTTAAGAACTTAAGATCTTGACCAGAGATAGATAGTTCTTAAAGTTTTAAACACGGGTTTTCACCTGCGCCACAATGTGTATGCCTAAATCAAGTACCATTTTTGTCTCCACATAAGGATAAACAATGAAGAAAATACTAGTTTTTTTGATGCTATTAATTGGTTCGTGTACTACCTACAGCCAAGAGGAAGAGTATATAGGGCCGCCCTATACCGCAGTTTCAATTTACGAATTATTGGGTGGTGGGGCCAAGTATGATGGCTGGGCAATTTCGGTGACTGGCTATTTGAAATTCTATGATGGGATGGATGCAGCTTATTTGTATCCCAGTAAACATGCATACTTATTAGGTGATACTGCTAGCTGCATATTGTTAGATTTGCGGAATTCGTCAAATAACGTTCAAAAAAATGAATTGAATAAATTTAGTGGTAAGTACGTAGATGTTGGCGGTAGGTACACTTATTTAGGAAGACATGAATTGAAAGGGCTGGATGCTAGTGTTGGTCCCAGTTATGCAAGTGCAATAGACGATATAAATTACATTCTTATAAATAATGGTTCTGAATATCTTGATTGAATGGTCCTTAGTCGGATAACAGGGGCTGGGACTTGCATCGTGTTTTAAAGAAATGGCCGATGTAGTTGAATACTTTATCTGTTTGGCGTGTTATAGGCTCGTTTAAACATTTCATAAACCAGCCTAGACTTGCTAATCGATGCGTTACGCGTGAGAGAAAATTGAAGTGTATATCGTTCTTCTAGGAGATTCTATTTTTGACAATGCTTCTTATGTGGCGGATGGGGAGTCTATTGTTGAATTACTTTCTAAAAAGTTACCAAAAGCCAAGATTTCATTAGCAGCAGTCGATGGTGATGTAACTACTGATGTGTTTGCTCAGTTAGGAACGTGTCCGAAGGAAGCAACTCATGCTTTCTTAAGCTGCGGTGGCAACGACGCATTACGTTCAATTAGTTTCTTGGAGGCGGATGCAAAGTCTGTAAATGAAGCATTGCATATTCTATATGGCGCGAGGGAAAGTTTTCGAGCGAATTATGTAGCTAAGCTTGAGGCAGTTTTAAACGTTTTTCCTAATGTCATAGTTTGCATAATCTACAACAAAGTGCCAGGTTTAAGTAAGGGCGCCACTACAGCTTTAGCGCTGTATAATGAGGTGGTACTTGAAGAGCTGTCACGTAGAAACGTTCCGGTTATAGACTTGCGTATAACGTGCTCTGAAAGCAAGGACTATTCAAAAATATCACCGATAGAACCTTCAAAGTATGGCGACGAGAAAATAGTGAATAAAATCGCGACCCGAGTCCAACAACGTTAAACAACACCTTGTCGGATTTTCAAGCTAAATTAATGATGGGTATGGGAGGTCTTATTACTTGAGCTGTCGCCGGATGGGATGATGTCGATGGCACCTTCAGAATTTTGGGGGTAGATTTTGGCAGCTAACACAATTTAGAGGCAGAATATGGCCAGTAAACAACCTGAAGTACAAGCTTATCTTAAGCGATACGAAGAATTAAATACCGACGAGCGGCTAGCTAAAGCGATTGCTATGGAGTCTGAAGCCCTTGAGTATGCAAAGAGTAATAACAAGCCTGCTCATATGTATTACAGAGGTATGGCCTCATATTTTTGGAAGAGGGCGATAAGAGCCTTTTACACGGAAAAGGATATTGGTCAGTTTGCTTTAGACATGCACCATGCGGCGGTCTGTGAAGTAAAGTCTTCGGCGAAAGCACCTCATAATTACGTTAATGGTCATGACCTATCCTTTTTAACGGTAATAACCAGGGGAAGTTCAGACTTAAACCTCTGGATGTCCCAGGCTTTAGCTGTTGGTTTTGAGTACATGCAAAATGTTCCTCGTAAACCTGACTATCCCGATTGTATGTGCCTAGGGAGCTTTTCTAGTCGGGGCTTACAACTGAAGCTAATCCTGCAAAAAGACTGGAAACGGGTTGAAGAGCGAGCGAAGCTGGTCTTATCAAATCCGCACTGTGTTAAAAAAAAAGAGTTACTTCTCTGGGAGTTTGATTTGGCGTTAGTCAACGGCGATGTCGCCGAAATGAGCCGCATTGTTACTAAAATGGCTAGTCCGGCGGGTCATCGTTATTTTGAGCAGCTTGATTCTGTTACTTATCGTGTAATTAGTTTAGCTGGTTATGCGTATACGCGGTTGGCTAGGTTTTTTGGTTTTGATCTCGTAATTGAAACTCCGTGGGTTCCCAAAGAATTGATAGAAGTTGATTTATTCGATAGCTCTAAGATGTTAGACCAGTTTTCGGGGAAAGATATTTGGAATTCGTACGAAGTCCACTTTAATGATTCTGCGTTTACAAAGGATTATAGTCAGTTAGCACCAAGAGCGGATAAAGAAAACAAAGTCACATTTGATGAATGCTGGAAGTTTTTTCAAGGGGATGCAAAGCAAAAGTATTACTTTAACAAGCCATAGTTTAAAGCTAGTTTCAACTAGAATCTCAAAGAAAAAAACCATTAGGGGCAGGGCTTTGGTTTTGGGTAATAAGTAAATCGGCTGTTGGGTTGGTTTAAGCGAATATTTTTTTAAGTATAATTTTTTGAGTTGGTGGGGTTGGCTGTATGGTTCCAGAGAAATCAGGTGTTGATTTTTTGGAGTCATAGATCCAAGGCTTCACGCTTCTGCTCCACGTCGAAATTCCGCTGGCAATCTTGTGGGCGTGGTTCCTTTCGTGGTCCTTACGGCCAAGCTTACTATGCACTTCACGATGAGTTTAGAGCTGCTTTCGATAAAGGCAATGGGCATGTAATTAGGGACAAATAAGCTATTTTTGTAGAAAAAAACTTTTCAGACACTTTGCAAGGCAAATACATTCGTAATCAAAAGCTTATCCCAGGTATTTGTAAAGTTTCTAAAGAGGGGTTCAAAATATCAATTATTGATCTCTTGAAGGGAGTAACTGAAGTGGTAAAATAATGGGATGACATCGTGCTTTGTAAGCGAGCAATGCCTTACGTAGGCAGTTATGTCAATCATAATAATTGTGCCTTGATTACTCTGTCTGAGGCCGAAGGAAATGTCTACAAAATAGTAGAGCTAAGACTTTTTTACCCTATAGGGGGCTGGATACCTGTAATACCCTGCGGAAAACTTATTGAGATTGAGTTTAATTAAGGGCGAAAAATGGATATATAGTGGTTAATTCTGGAAACGTTTTAATCAATGGTAGACAGTGCTGTGTAAAAAATAAAGGCAGAATATTTTATCTTAGAGCTAGAGGCGCTCCAGAATTTATCGAAATAAGCAGAGGGCAAATTAACGCTACTAAAATCGTAGTTAAGCCCTCCTGGAAGTTGAATACAGGAATTAATTAATAACGGAGAGCTGTCTATTGAAGATCTAAATTTTGCCAACGAATTTATCGAAAAATACTAGAATATGTCTATCTTAATAATAAGATTAAATTAAAAATATTCTCCCGACAAAGTTGTTTATGCAATGGTTGAAATTTTCAGTATCAACGTAGAAACGTATGTCCAGTCGAAGCTTAGGCTGTTAACAATTCTGATTCTATTGTTTATAGGTTGGAGTTCGAAGCGGCTTTTCCTATTGAACTAATCATTATGATTTCTCCGGATTTTGCTCGTAGAGCAAGGGTTTATAATGATTTAGTTATTGCTTTTAAATTTTCTAAACTTCTTGGCATTGATGTGTTGGTGTTAGACGGCTCAGACGACCCTTATCAGTGGTTGTTGGTGAAAAGCGATTCCATCTAGTTGGCAGAGCTAAATGAAGAAGCGCCAGGTAATCTGGAAGAAAAATATCTTACAGATACTGCGTTTGCCATGAGTGTTTTTCCGAATATAAAAAACTTTGACAGAAAATTAGTAGAGAGTGCTCCTTATATGTTTTCGTCTTCAAGATATTGGAAAAAAGTCAAGGTAAAAGATGGATAAAGAAAGGAAAAGGGGCACCCATTAGCCTAATGGTTCAGGTTGACCCCTATCACTTTTGAGCTAAACGAGGTTCTCACTGAACAGGAGTATGTTCCAAGTAGAAGCGTAAACAAATTCGTATCAACAATGCCACTGGCCATCGAAGAATTAATTCTTCACTACATCCCCTCTAAAGTGTCGTTATTTTACATCTCCTCACATAGTGAGTATTTCCAAGCATCTTATCTACTATGTACTACCCATTGGTTTGTATTCAAGTCAATAGTTATTAAAGAGTTACTCTGGATATCAATCAGGAATAATTGGTTGGTGCGTTCGTCAAATTCCATGTCAGACGGTTGAAAAGGGGGAATTAACTGCTGCGACTCTTGATGATTTTCCAATAGGTTTATTAAGACTCTACGCTCTCCCGATATCAAATCAACCTCAAGAATTTCGGCAGCGCGTGTATTAGCCACAAGAGCCCTATTGTTGGTAAGGTCTAGCACCACCGAATCAGGGGAAAGAAATTGATTACTTTCGTTTGGATTTAAGTTGTCTGAAATTAGCGAACGTTCGCCAGTTTCTAGATCAACCGCCACCAGCATTCGTCTTCCCTTGTCAAGTACAATGAGTCGGTTCATAAGTGGGTCGTATTTAATACTTTCAGGGACGGTCCAGTCGACTGCTAGCCCCGGAAAACTATTACCGGAGATCACTGTACTAAGACCAGTATTCAAATCAACGGCTAGTAATGATAGTGTCTCACTGTCGGCAACAAATGCTCTGTTGCTGTCCATGTCAAGCTCAAGCCCCATTAAAGTCGAATTACTTGTTTCGATAATTGGAGTCGCAATATTGGTAGTAAAATTAAATAAAAATAAGCCACCTATAGATCCTCCAGAAGCGTTTACTACCGCATTGTCCGTTGAACGTAATAGTGCTATTTCTTTCGGCCGTAGCTCATTACCACTGCTATGTATAAATGAACTACTTACTAGAGATCTCTCGCTGGTTGCTGCATCTACAGAATATATAACTCCCGTTGAAATGTTTATATCCAGCACTAAGGTCCTGTTATTGTCTTTGTCTAACGCTAAGCTTTGTAGCTCTCTGAACCTGTTTGCCAAATCGGGAACATGGGCGTCGGAAACACGTCTACGCTCGCCTGTGTCGAGATCGACTTCAATTATTGTAGCTGCAAAGGGGTCTGCCACAACCGCTTGGTTTCTAGCGCAATTTATAACTATTGCGAAAGGAGCATCGAGTGGTACTCTAGAGTTGGGTGGCCCATTAGAGGATAATACTGTACGTTCGCCGGATTCTAAGTCAACAGATAGGATCCGGTTGTTTCTAGCATCGGTCACCAATGCATTTGAACCTGAGCAACCCAAAGATATATCGCTTGGCAGCGAAAATCGGTTCGTGCTGTTGGGTGTATTTGTATCCGAGAGAACCGTACGAGCGCCGGTATTTAGATCCACAGCTATTAAAGCTTCAGTCCTTTGATCGATTACTAGAGCCCGGTTATGGGCAGTATCTAGTTCAATAGCAGTAAGGCTTTGAAAGCGATTTGTTGAATCGGGAGTTTCAAAGTTTGATAATATAGATCGAGCGCCAGTACTTAGGTTTACAGCAATAATACTGGCTTCTTCTATAATCAATGCTCGGTTTCGGGAGTGATCAATTACTACGTCTGTTGCTCTAAGAAGTGGATTAATGTTGTCTGGTATGGAGTTATCGGAAATAACCGAACGTTGTCCGGTGTCTATATCTATGCCTAATAATTGTCCTCTAAAGTTTCCTGGTAGTGGAATCAAAGGGGTACCGTTATTAACTTGAGAAACTAAAACCCTATTGTTTACTCGGTCTAGCGCCAATCCGGATGCTTGAACAACAGGATCGAGTTCATCAGGTATTCCTCCCCCCGAAAGATCATTTAATAATCCCGTATTTAAATCCACAGCTCTTATTATGTTGCGATTAAATAGGGCAAAGACTTTGTTGTCTTCCGGAGCTTTTGCCAGAGCCCAAGGCGCCCCCTGTAATAAATCTAACTGGCGTATGCTCGCCTGTATATTACTACTATTTCCGCCAGAATCTCTCGCCGTTAGAGTTAGTATGTTCATACCAGGCTCTAGTTCTACATTGGCAGACCAGGTCGCGAAATTGTCGGA
Organism: uncultured Cellvibrionaceae bacterium; assembly: GCA_964342265.1. Lineage (GTDB taxonomy): Bacteria > Pseudomonadota > Gammaproteobacteria > Pseudomonadales > Cellvibrionaceae > Halioxenophilus. The sequence goes on from CAYFFE010000048.1 coordinate 20,014, forward strand.
GCTAGATACGGGGTTGCCATTTATAGAAAGGTTTGTCAGCCCGAAATCATCAGTTGTCTTTCCTCTAAATGTTAGGCTGTTAAATTCAGTTATGGAGTTTGCTGGAGGAAATTCAAGCTGAATGACTGGTGCCATATCAGCAATAGTAGTCACCAAAAAGCCTGCAGTTTCTCCACCTATAGTTAAACTAGCCACAGAGACAGTAGATGGTGATTCAGATGATGTTAATCGAACACTTACGGATTGCCCAGGTAATATTAGGCCTGGATTATTAGTGTATTCTTCTGTACCAATCTGATATTCGCCCCGCTCGATAGAAATGGGAGCTGGTTGTGTTATGCCAAAAATCTGTATGGCTTGGGAAGCAATTAGGCTAGCAACGGGAGCCCCCTCTATCGAGTTGAATGCAAAAGGGGATGGGATATTATCCGAGTTGTCTCCAATGCCGTCACCATCAGAATCAACCGTTTCGGCGGGGTTTTGCGGGAACACGTCGGAGTTATCTCCAACACCATCGCCATCGGAATCAGCTGTTTCAGCAGAATTATTGGGGAATGCGTCGGTATTATCACCAACACCGTCACCATCGGAATCAGCTGTTTCAGCAGAATTATTGGGGAATGCGTCGGTATTATCACCAACACCGTCACCATCAGTATCAGCAGTTTCGGCAGAGTTGTTGGGGAATACATCGGTATTATCACCAACACCATCACCATCAGAGTCAACCGTTTCGGCGGGGTTTTGCGGGAGCGCGTCGGAGTTATCTCCAACGCCATCGCCATCGGAGTCAGCTGTTTCAGCAGAATTATTGGGGAATGCGTCAGTATTATTACCAACACCGTCACCATCAGTATCAGCAGTTTCGGCAGAGTTGTTAGGGAATGCATCGGTATTATCCCCAATACCGTCACCATCAGCATCAGCAGTTTCGGCAGAATTATTGGGGAATGCGTCGGTATTATCACCAACACCATCACCATCAGTGTCAGCAGTTTCGGTAGAGTTATTGGGGAATGCGTCGGTATTATCACCGACACCGTCACCATCAGAATCTGCTGATTCAGTTGAGTCGTCGGGAAACTCATCCCCATCATCAGCAACACCGTCCCCATCACGGTCAGAAAAATTGCTGCTGCTACCCACACCGGAAGTAGGCTCCGAACTACTGCCACCCCCTCCACAGGCACTTGCCATACAAACTAGAAATAGTGCAAATATCTTGCGGAGCATAGCTTATTCCTTTTGATTTTTTACTGAAGGACTTCGATGGAGTACAACCAGTTAAAATTGCTAATTCCTTAGCTAGAAAGGGTAAATTGTAATGGCAGCCTTACGTTATTGTGACAATTAGCATAAGGATTAAAAGGATTATATAATGAGTCCCTAATTTAGAGCAAGTTCACAGCCAGCCTATACTTTCAAATTGTCATAGACTTCCATTGAAAAATAAAACAGACGTCACTTTAAGTCCGCTGAGCTAATCCCTCATATTTTGGGGCCTATAAACCGACAATTAATACCGGCTTACAGTTTGCACATGAAATACATTTTTTATGATTACCTATATTATAATATCTCGCAGTTTCGGATAATATTTTTATGTGTGAAATGTTTTTCAAAAGATATTATTTGTGATTCTACTGAAATGACAAGCGGTGTGCTATGGAGGGTTTATTCCTTTGGTGTCTACTTTGTTTTTTATGGTGTTAATGTATTTGTCTTTGGATGATTTTAATAGCTTATTTTCTGCTCGATAAAGTCGCCACGATATTGCCAAAGCAAAGAAAAGTGCAAAGAAATACAAGCCAGTTTTTACAATGGTATTGGTGTCATTGGGTAATTTGTTGCTTGCGGCTACGTGTGTTATATAAATGGTTAAAGAAATTATTGTTAGTAGTAATGTGGGTGCGAAAAATAAAAAAGACTGAATTACGTATTTTTCTCTTGTGATTTTTTGGCATTTATCATCTTCCAATAATTCATGCGGTGTGTTTTGGAAGGAGTTAGGTTGTGTTACCCCTACCAAATTTCGGCTGAATTTTTTTAAACCAATGTTTTTTATCGGAATAATTGAATAACAGATGGTAATTCTTTACGCTAATAAATTATGTGTTGTAAAAAGATGGGGCTAGTAAACCGATTATATTAAATAGACCGTGCGTCAATATGGGTAGAGGTAATTTGTGCTTTATCTCAAAGCATCGACCAAAAATTAGCGAAGGTATCCCTACTATTAATGCCGTTAACGATTGAAAATAAATTGCGTGGGTAATGGCGAATATTACGCTAGTCGTAAGGTTGGCAACAGTAATTTGGGTGAGGTCTAAGTAATTGCTGAGTGTTAATCGGATCGATTTTCTCATCATGCGGCTTCTTTGAAGTAATTCTTGCTGTATTAGCCCTCTAAATATAATTTCTTCACACACCGGGTAAAAAAGCCCAGCGAGAAGCAGAGTTTGTACGTCACCTAGCCTTTCTAGATTTGGATACGCTCCAAGATAAACACACCAAAAGGTTAAAAAAATAAGGGCAGCCATTATAGCTGCCCCTAATGCTTTTAATTCAGTTTGATTCATTAACGAATAAAGGCCGTGAATTTTTTACGGTTGATATACAACAACGCTAATACCGCCAACAACGGTAATGTTGGGTCCACCGGTGCGTTTGGGCCACCGTAGGAACAACCGAAGGTATCGTCATCATCGTCGTCGTTGCTGGCATTGCCATTGTTGTCGTCACCTTCATTTCCATCGTTATTTTCAACTTGGTTTTCGATGGTTACAGTAACTTGATCGGTGCTGCTTAAACCTTCCTCATCGCTTACCGTTACCTCAAATACCAAATCGGTGTTGGCATCGACTTCAGGCGCGGTAAAGCTTGGGGTGGCGGTGTCGTCACCATTTAAAGTCACAGTCGGTCCGCTGGTTTGTGTCCAGGCAAAACTGGTGACGGCTTGGTCGTCGCTCGAAGCTGACGCGTCCAAATTAACCTCGTTGCCTTCTACCAAGCTCTGATCATCCCCGGCGTCTGCAACAGGCGCTTGGTTTTCTGATACAGGTAGTACGGTAACGGTTACAGTGGCACTGGCGCTTTCGGCCTCAGCATCGTTAACGGTCACTTCAAACACGAGTGCCGTTTCGGCATCGACGGCTGGTGCTGTAAAGCTCGGTGTGGCGGTGTCGTCATCGGTTAAAGTTACGACTGGACCGCTGGTTTGCGCCCAGGCGTAACTGGTGATGGCGGTGTCGTCGGATGACAAAGATGCATCCAGAGTAACAGTTTCGCCTTCATTTACCGATTGATCCGAGCCTGCATCGGCCGTTGGTGCCTGGTTAGGGGCGACCAAGTTTAAACCAACGATCACTGGGTCATGATCTGAGTTGCGTGTCGCGGTGGTTTCATCAAAGTAGCTGGTGTCGCGAGAGAAGTCGGCGTTGTAGTCGAGTGCATCGGCTTCATCCGAGTTAATGCTCCAAACCGTCACGTCGTTTAGCTTTTGGTTGAGCGCATCGCTTAATAGGATGTAGTCCAGTGTTCCAGTTTGGCCATCAAACACGAATGAGTTGGTATCTTGGCTTTCGACGTTAACAAAGCCGTTACTCAACAGGTGCTGGATGGGATCTTCTTGGGCGTAGCTGTTGAGATCACCCATAATAACCTGGTCGGCATCTTCTACGCCGGTGGGGTTGGTGGCGAGCCAGGCTAGAATGGCCTGAGAGGCCTGCAAACGACGAGCGTTCCAAAAGGATGCCCCATCGTTTTGATCGAAGTTAGGGCTGGTTTCGTCGTCGATGCCAGATTGGCCTTTGGATTTGTAGTGGTTTACAACAAGGGTAAATACATCGCCAGAAGCCACTTCTTGAAAGCTCGCGGCCAACGGTACACGGTTGGTAGCTGGACCATCGAACAGTGGGTCAGCGTCGAAATCGCGGCTGGTAAATCCGTCCAGCGTTGCGGTAACTTCATCATCCAACAGGGCAGGGTTGCTACCTTCGGCTAGCGTTGCGATCGCAGGTTTGTAAATCAACGCAACGGCAATGGCATCGCTACCCACAAATTGCTCACCGGGGTAAACAAAGTCGTAAGTTTCGCTGCCGATTTCGGTATTGAGTGCATCAACTAAGGTTTCGATAGCCGTATCAATGGCGGCATCGGTATTGAATTCGTTTTCGATTTCAACCAAGCCCAAAATATCGGCATCAATTGCAATGATGGCATTGACTAATTTAGTTAATTGACGATCAAACTCCAATGTAGCGGGGTCTGTACCGAATCGAGTGAGGTCATCGGCACCTCGCGGAGAAAGGCCCGCCGCTGTATTGGTACTGCCATCGTCTAGCGTGGTAAAGAAATTCAACACGTTAAGAGAGGCGATGCTCAAGCTGCCGCCAACATCTTCTGGGCTCGTCGGCCGAGGATTGGGCGAATTGGCGTTGTTGGTGGAGGTAAATGTGTTCAAATCATTCTGGTGGGCTCTTACCCGCCACGTTGAGCTTGAAGCGCTGTTACCTGCCCATTTGTAGTCCAAAACCCCCGTTAAACCCGTAATCTGGTCACCCATACGAGGTGCGACGGCTTCGTTATAGGTAAAACCAAATAGGTTAGCGATGTTGGCGTTTTGCTCATTTAAGCCGTCATCAAAGACAATACTGCGAGCACCGATTGCGCGTAAGTGGGCGGCAAAGCCATCAACATCCGGGGTGTTTTCCTGGGTGAATTGGCGGGGTCTTTCACCGGCAACTAGGCGAATTTCGTTAAAGCGATCCAGCTGGAATTGCTCGGTAATTGTCAGTGTTTCGGGGAAGCGAACCAGCATACCTTCGTAAGACTCCAAATCAGGTTGGAAGTCATCATCTTGGCTTAGGCTAACTTCAGTGTTGTCGGTTAGAGTAATCTCGGCGGCGGATACACGATTAGTGAAAGCATTGCCTAGTGATTCAACAACAGAAAGCGCCGTTACGTCAGTTAGTTGAGTCTCGCCGAAATCTTGCGCCACAGTACCGGAAACTCGCACAACATCACCCAAGTCGACGTTTATGAATGCGTCGGTTGTAGCATCTTCTGCGGAAACGAAAATACCCTCAGAAGAGGTTGCATCGTCGTCGTGGTCGGCGTCTTCTTCCATAAGATAGAAGCCGTCTAGGTTGCGACCAGTATCTTCATCGTCATTTTGGAAATCACCAACGACAACACCTTCTAGGGTTACGGTTTCGCCAATCATTGGGCTAACGTCGGTGTCGCCAAAGCTGTTGGTGCCGTAATTGCTCGGATTTCCCTGTACAGCCGAGATTAGCGCTAGAGGCGGCTCTTCTGCGGGATCTTCTGGCTCCGGTTCTGGAGACTCGACTGCACTACCAGCAAGGGGCACTGGGGTGGCTGCATCGGCGTTGGTAGATTCGCCGTCTAGCTCGTTGGCACCACTAAAAACCCATTCGACTTGGGTAAACGTTGTGGTTGGCGTGGCGATGCTTGGGTCACGTGCAGCCCAACCATCCTGGTATTCCCAAAATTGGCCAGTTCCATCAGTTCCGATTTGGCCGTATACGTCAACGGCTGCGCCGTTGAAATAAAGCACCAACGGATCGTCACCATTAACACTAAGTGCGCCAGAGGTGTAGTCGGGGTTGAAACCAAAAAAATCATTAAACCCTGTAGATTCTGTGGCAACGTAAATGTACTCGCCAGCGCTTACTGAAACGTTTGGAAATGTAAACTCGGGTGCGTTACCCGATGCATTGCCATTGGTAACCGATTCAATGCCGTAAAGGCTCAGGTCAGAAATATCGTCCAGTGCCAACAATTCCATCGCTTTTGGTAAACCGCCAGGTAGAGGACCATCCACTACAGCAGTTATCAACAAATCCTGCGCAAAGACAGCAGGTGCCAACGAGCTGAGAAGCGCGCTGGTAAGTAATTTCTTGTACATACAAAATTCCAATGGTCAGCTTTGTTTAAAATAGTTTTTGGCAGTTGCTGTGCTTTGTAATACAACTGCTTAGGCTTCTGAGAAGTGTTGTTGATATGCTATCAACAGAGTCCTCGAGCGGGCGGATTTTTTCATAAAACTAATACAATAAAGTTACTGATTGGATCAAAAAGGGACGAAACCCGTTTTTAATTAGTGCGGGAAAGGTATTGAACGTGTATAGCCCAATTTGGGGGATGATTTACATAATTGATTAACGAATTGAATTTTTAAAATTGGGGAGCAATGGCAACTGAAGTTTATAACCTTAATTATGAATGGGCCTACAGATAAAGTTAATTAATCGTGCAGCTTATTGCATTTTTATAACTTTACCCTTGAGTGTTTGCTAGGGCCTGTTAACACTAATTTTGATATTATCTGTGGTTATGGAAATTACAAA
>CAYFFE010000049.1:0-26125 GCA_964342265.1 uncultured Cellvibrionaceae bacterium
GCTTCAGCACGACCCATTACGATACAGTTGGTAATGATCAAACCCACAAACACCGAAAGCTGCTTGCTGATGTCGTAGGCCACGGCTTTAAGTACCTGGTCTACCACGATTACCAACGAGGCAATGATGGTCATCTGCACAATGATGCGGATACTGCCGGGGATGAAGTTGCGAACAGCCGCTACGAAGAAGTTTGAAAAGCCCGTTACCAACGTTAATGCAATACACATTACCATGGTAACTTTTAAGCTGCTGGTTACCGCCAGAGCCGAGCAAATACCAAGAATTTGCAGGGCAATAGGGTTGTTTTCGAAGACTGGCTTAAACAGTAGATCTTTTGTTTTCATGATCAGGCGTCTCCCTCTTTAAGGTTCGTAAGGAACGGACCAAAGCCATTTTCGCCTAACCAGAAGCGCACCAAATTGCTGACGCCTTTACTGGTTAATGTGGCTCCTGATAATCCATCAATTTTATGTGGATTATCGCCACCTTGGCCTTTAACAACTTTGATAGCCACGTCGCCTTGGTTGTCGTAAATTTCTTTACCCACCCAGATTTGCTTCCAGCGCGGGTTATCGACTTCGCCACCGAGTCCCGGTGTTTCACCGTGGTCATAAAAGCCGATACCCACTACAGTATTGAGATCAGCTTCCAGGGCGATAAAACCGTACAAGGTAGACCAAAGGCCGTAACCACGAATAGGTAAAATCACCTTATCGAGGTCGCCGCTTTCGCCTTCCACCAAGTAGACTTCGGAAACGTCTTCCTGACGGTTAATTTTGGCAATATCAACGTCGTCAGACAATGCCTCGGATCGAGATGGATCTTTAGAAGCTGCGCGCTGATCGAAGGACTCTGGATCGCCTTCAGTGAAAGTGCCAGACTCAAGATTGACCAGCTTGGTATTCACTTGCGCAAACTGCTCACTGACGCTTTTGCCCTGCTCAAACAGCCCGGCGGCGGCCAGAATACTGCGCTGAAAATCTTTCTGTTTGTTGGCCTGCTGAGCCGGCTTTAACACCACAGCAGCCGTAGAAACGATTACAGAGCAAACAATACATAACACTAGGGCAACGAGGATCGTGCCCATCGTAGAATCTTTATTAGCCACGGGCCAGTCTCCTCTTAATGTTGCTCTGAACCACAAAGTGGTCGATTAGAGGGGCAAACAAGTTGGCGAATAAAATGGCCAACATCATGCCTTCTGGGAATGCTGGATTTACGACGCGAATAATCACCACCATAAAACCAATCAGTATTCCAAAATACCATTTACCCACATCCGTCATTGAGGCAGATACCGGGTCGGTGGCCATAAACACCATTCCGAAGGCAAAGCCGCCAATAACCATGTGCCAATACCAAGGCATGGCAAACATTGGGTTAGTATCGGAGCCGATAAAGTTAAACAAGGTTGACGTAGCTATCATGCCTAACATAACACCGGCCATAATGCGCCAGGACGCAATGCGAGTAATCAACAGGAAGAAGCCGCCGATGAAAATCGCCAGGGTCGAAACCTCACCAATTGAGCCCTGCATCTGACCGAAAAACGCGTCAGTCCAGCTTAAACCCAGGCTGGTTTGCATGGTGGCAAGGCCGTCCGATGCCGCTACCGACAAAGCTGTTGCGCCGGTAAAGCCATCGACAGCAGTCCATACGGTGTCGCCCGACATAAACGCTGGATAAGCGAAGAACAAAAAGGCTCGGCCTGTTAATGCTGGGTTGAGGAAGTTTTTACCCGTACCACCAAATACCTCTTTGCCGATGACTACACCAAAGGAGATGCCCAATGCGGCGAGCCACAGTGGTAACGTCGGAGGACAAATGAGAGCAAACAGAATGGATGTTACGAAGAAACCTTCGTTGACTTCGTGGCCGCGTTTGACGGCGAACAACACTTCCCAGAATCCGCCCACCACAAAGGTAACGGCATAGATCGGTAGGAAGTACAAAGCGCCGTGCCAAATACAGGCCAGTACGCTGTTGGGGTCAAAACTGCTGATAAAGAAATCGCGCCAGTTGCCAATTTCCGTTATGCCCATTGCGGCCATTTCGGTGTTGGCGTGCCAGCCGATGTTGTACATCCCATAAAACATTGCCGGGAAGGTACACATCCACACGGTAATCATGATGCGCTTTAAATCTACGCCGTCACGCACGTGTGCGGTGGTTTTGGTAACAGAACCTGGACGATAAAAGATGGTATCCACGGCTTCGTAGAGTGCATACCAGCTCTCGTATTTTCCGCCTTTATGGAAGTGCGGCTCCATGTTATCGAGCACTTTACGCAAAGACATCGATCAGCCCTCCTTCTCAATGCGGGTTAAATTATCGCGCAGGATGGGGCCGTATTCGTATTTGCCTGGGCAAACAAAAGTACACAGTGCAACATCTTCCTCATCCAGCTCCAGGCAACCCAATTTTTGAGCCATATCGGTATCGCCAACAATCAGCGAACGCAGCAATTGGGTGGGCAAAATATCCAGTGGCATTACTCGCTCGTAGTTGCCTACCGGCACCATGGCGCGCTCACTGCCCATGGTAGTGGTGTCAAAATCGAATTTTTTACCGCCCATTAACTTGGAAATGTAGATCCCCATGGTCGAGAAGTAATTTAATCCCGGGCGCAGGTAATGCAACGGTGGACGTTCGCGACCTTCCAGCAAAACGGTTACCTGGTTGGCGTAGCGACCCAAATAACCAAATGGCCCTTTGGCGTTGCGGCCACCAAAAACAGAGCCAGAAACTAAACGGTTATCCCCGGCTTTTAATTGGCCAGCGGTTAATTCGACAAGATCGGCGCCCACGCGAGTTTTAATCAACCGTGGGTTTTCTACTTGCGGGCCCGCCAGAGAGATCACTCGATCGGTAAAGATTTGGCCAGTGGTGAACAATTTGCCGTAGGCAATGACATCTTGATAACCGATGGACCAAACGGTTTTATTGATCGAAACCGGATCCAATTTGTGGATGTGCGTTCCAACGTTACCGGCGGGATGAACGCCACCAAATTCTTCAACCTGGACGCGATTGCCCTCGGCTGGAATATCAGCTCCCGGTGCTTTACACACATAGATTGAACCTTCAGTTAACACCGAAAGTACGGCTAAACCGTTGATAAAATCTTGTTTGTGCTCAGCAATAACAATTTCTGGGTTGGCTGCCAGAGGATTGGTATCGATTGCGGTAACAAAAATGGAATTGGGTGTGGCATCGAGCGCGGGAACTTTGCTGTAGGGTCGCGTGCGCAATGCTACCCAAAGGCCGGAGTCGACGAGATTATCGCGCACTTTTTCGCGCGGAATATTTGGTAGTTCTTGTTCAGAAAAAAATTCAAATGTTTCGGATTCTTCGCCGTCAATTTCAATGACGACGGATTGAAGCACCCTCTTGGCTCCGCGGTTAATTGCGCTAACAACACCCGCTGCAGGCGCAGTATATTTAACGCCTTCGGTCTTTTTATCGGTAAACAATAATTGACCGAGCTTCACCTTATCACCCACTTGAACGGCCATGGTTGGTTTCATGCCGTGATAATCCGCACCAATCACAGCGACGGAGGTTGTCCGAGTGCTGTCGTCGATGGCTTGCTGGGGTGCTCCGGAGATGGGTAGGTCCAATCCCTTACGGATCTGTATCATACACCTTGCCTAATCACTAGTTGGACGGGTATGGCGGCAACTAAGACAAAGCGAAATTTTGCAATCTGTATTAGGCCGCCAAACGCGGTTTCAGAATTGCTATTGTTAAAATTCCGTTGGAAATCCGGTTGGAGATCCACTTGGGCTGACACTGCTGCCAAAGCCGCAGTTAACAACAATAGCCTTTTTTGATTACCCGAGAATTTTGCTCTGGGTAATGCATAGCAAATCGGCAAAACTAATAATTTACCCGTTGGGTAAATTTATCTTGCCTGGTTAGTGGAACATTCGACGGCCGATTGAGCCACACCGTCACCAAAAAATCCGCGCAATTATATGTGGGTATGGCATTTGTTTCCAGACTACACGCCTTTTTTTTATTTGTGGAATTCAAAAAAAGCCTGACAACTCAGAAGCTTAGCACCTTTTTGCTATTAGGCAATTACTTTTCCGGACACAAAAAAGGCCGCACAAGGCGGCCTTACAAATCTGTTTAAAATAATTATTCTTGCGGATAACTTTTGTATTCAACTCCGGCTATTTTTTCCAAACAGCGGGCTACTTGGCAACTGTAACCGAACTCATTGTCGTACCACAGATACAAAATAGCGGTTTTGCCATCGACAATTGTTGCTTTGGAATCGAATACACAAGCGTGGCGAGAACCCACAAAATCTGACGAAACCACCTCGGGCGAATTGGTGAAATCGATTTGCTGAGACAATCCCGAGTGCAAAGCGATAGTGCGCATGTATTCGTTGATTTCATCCACCGAAGACTCTTTATCCAATTGCAGATTTAAAATCGCCATGGATACGTTCGGTGTAGGAACCCGAATCGCATTACCGGTCAGTTTGCCTTTTAACTCAGGCAGCGCTTTAGCGACGGCTTTGGCAGCGCCAGTTTCGGTGATAACCATGTTGAGCGACGCCGCACGACCGCGACGATCGCCTTTGTGGTAGTTGTCGATAAGGTTTTGGTCGTTGGTGTAGGAATGCACGGTTTCTACGTGACCGTGGGTGATCCCGAACTTGTCGTAGACGGCTTTTAACACCGGCACGATGGCGTTGGTCGTACAGGAAGCGGCAGAGATAATATTGTCGTCTGGCTGAATGTCTTGATGGTTGATGCCGTAGACGATGTTTTTCAGATCGCCCTTACCCGGTGCGGTAAGCAGTACTTTAGACACACCCTTGGATTGCAGGTGCTTGCCCAGACCTTCGGCATCACGCCAAACACCGGTGTTGTCGACGACCAACGCATTGTTGATGCCGTAAGCGGTGTAATCCACTTCTGATGGATCGTTGGCGTAAATCATTTTTACTTCGTTGCCGTTGATAACCAAACATTCGGTGTCTTCATCAACGCGAATAGTGCCTTTAAACGAGCCATGAACAGAATCGCGACGCAACAAACTGGCGCGCTTCACAAGATCACTATCGGCCTTGCCTTTGCGAACCACAATGGCTTTTAAGCGCAGCGACTCGCCGCTGCCGGCTTTCTCAACCAAAATGCGCGCGACCAAACGGCCGATACGGCCAAAACCGTACAGAACCACATCTTGAGGTTCAGACAGTGGCGCTTCACCACCGATAAAGTCGGCCAACTCTTTGGCAACAAACTCATCGATATTGCCATTTTCTGGATCGATGCCGGCATTCATTGCGGCAACGGTCAGCTTACCTAAATCGATGCGCGAGGCGCTCAGGTTAAGCTTGTACATGGCTTCCAATACGGGGAAGGATTCGAATTCAGACAACTCGTTCGCCTCGACCTGACGTACGAAACGATGAGCTTTCATAATATCGATCACAGAACGGTTGATCAGCGGCTTACCATACATGCTTACGACAACGTTTTTCTCGCGGTACAATTTACCGATTAGTGGAATCATGGATTCCGCTAGAGCTTCCCGTTGCTTCCAGTCCTTGAAATAATCATCCGGTTTTGGTCGATTCACGTGATACACCTTACTCAGTTGTTTTAAATTGGAGTGATTAGCCTTTCGCTTGCAGCTTAAGCGCTCCGCCCTCCCCGATTTAGGGGCGACACATTATCCAGTCTCCGCCCGAGTTGCGCAACTCGGGGCATTGCTCGATTTACGTAACAGGCCATTGACTCAGTAAAAACTCTAAAAACCATAGTCGTTGTGCCAGAGTTTTTCGAGTAGGCGCCAGATCCCAGCTTCGATTCATCCTAACTAACCGTTACAATGCCCGCTTTTTTGGACAGAGAGTAACCGCCGAGCATGTTTTCGCCCCTATCGCCCCCGAAGTATTCGAAAAATCAATCGATTTGGGGGAATTTAACTGCCACCTCGGCGGCCCTGACCGTTGTTTGTAGTGCCCGCCAAACCTCAGGGGCGCATATTGTGATCACACGCGACAATCGCTCGGCCATGCAGTTTGAGCAAGAACTCGCAGCGATTGGCCATAACGATGCAAAATTACCGGAAATTATCCACTTTCCCGACTGGGAAACCCTGCCCTACGATCATTTTTCGCCCCACGCCGATATTATTTCTGATCGCCTAGAGGCGCTCTACAAGCTCTCAAGCTCCTCGCGCTTTATTTTGGTGGTACCCATTACCCAACTGATGGTGCTATTGCCACCCAAAGGGTTTGTCGACAGCCGCAGTTTGGTGATCAAACGCGGTCAGCAAATCGACAGCAAAGCTGCTTGCGAACGGCTCGACAGCGCCGGTTACCACCGTGTGGATACTGTGCTGGAGCACGGCGAATACGCCCTGCGCGGAGCCTTGATCGATATTTTCGCCATGGGCTCACACCACCCTTTTCGCATCGATTTGTTCGACGACGAAGTGGATTCCATCCGCACCTTCGATCCCAGCACTCAGCTCACCAGCGACACAGTGGACGAAATCAAACTGCTACCGGCGCACGAGTTTCCGCTGGATGGCCAGGGTATTAATCAATTTCGCGCTAATTGGCATTCCATCTTCGATGTAGACCACAAACGCTGCTCCATTTATCAAGATGTGAGCGAGGGCATTTCGCCGCCGGGCATCGAGTATTATTTGTCACTCTTTTACGAGCAGTTGGCCAATTTGTTTGATTATTTACCGCAACAAAGCCAATTTTACAGCTTGGGCGATATTCACGAGTCCGCCGAGGCCTTTTTGGCGGAAGTGCGCGCACGCTTTGAGAACCTCAATGTCGACCCCCAGCGTCCATTGCTGCCGCCCAACGCTATCTATTTAACGGTAGAAGCGCTGTTCTCCCAATTAAAAAACCAGCCAATGATTCGCATGGTTGAGCACAGTGATGCACCCGTTTGCGCCCAAATTCAGCCACTGCCGGATTTAGGTGCCAATGTTCACGAGCAAAACCCGCTGGCCAAGCTCAAATCGTTTTTACAAGCCAACAGTCACCGAGTGTTGTTGTGTGCCGATACCAGCGGTCGCCGGGAGATCATTCAAGAGCAACTGGGCAAGGCATCGTTGCAACTGAGCTTAACCGACGACTTGTGGCAATTTTTATCGGCCAACGACCAACAAGCCATCGCCGTATGCCCCATTGAGCACGGCTTTTCGTTTGTTACCGAAAACGACGAAACCATAACGCTCATTACCGAAGCCGATTTGTACGGTGTTCGTGCAGCCCCCGTTCGGCGGCGCAAAAAATCCCTCGACGCTACCGATCAGGTTATCAAACACCTCACCGAGCTGAATATTGATTCACCGGTGGTGCATTTGGATCACGGTGTCGGCCGGTATCGGGGCTTGCAGATGATCGAAATCGATGGGCAAATCAATGAGTTCCTCACCTTGGAATACGCCGATCAGGCCAAACTGTACGTACCAGTTGCCAACCTGCACCTCATCAGCCGTTTCAGTGGAGCCGATGAACAACTGGCACCGCTGCATCGCCTGGGCACAGATACCTGGAGCAAGGCCAAACAAAAAGCGGCCGAAAAAGTCCGCGATGTGGCGGCCGAACTGCTCAACATCTATGCACAGCGAGCCGCTAAAAAGGGCCGCGGCTTTGACTACTCCGAAGATCTTTACCGTCAATTTGCACTGAGCTTCCCCTATCAGGAAACCGAAGATCAGCAATCGGCTATCGATGCGGTCATTGCCGATATGAAAACCGCCAAGCCCATGGACCGATTGGTGTGTGGCGACGTGGGGTTTGGCAAAACTGAAGTGGCCATACGCGCTGCATTTATCGCCGCCATTACCGGCAAACAAGTAGCACTGATGGTGCCCACGACCCTACTGGCACAGCAGCACTACGATAATTTTACCGATCGCTTCGCTCAATGGCCTGTGCGCGTGGGGCTTTTGTCGCGGTTTCAAACCACCACCCAGGTCAATAAAACTCTGGCTGAGGTGCAATCCGGTGAAATCGACATCATCATCGGAACGCACAAGCTCATCCAATCGGATGTGAAGTACCACGACCTCGGCTTGGTGATCATCGATGAAGAACACCGCTTTGGTGTGCGCCAAAAAGATCGATTCAAATCCCTACGCGCCGAAATCGATGTGCTGGCATTAACGGCCACGCCGATTCCGCGCACATTGAATATGTCGATGCAGGGGGTTCGCGATCTATCCATTATTGCCACGCCGCCTGCCAAACGTCTCTCGGTAAAAACCTTTGTGCAGGAAAAACAGCCTGGATTAACCAAAGAAGCCATTCTGCGGGAAATTTTACGCGGTGGTCAGGTCTACTACCTGCACAACGAAGTGAAAACCATCGACAAAATCGCCAGCGAATTGCGGGAACTCATACCCGAAGCGCGTATTGGCATCGGTCACGGCCAAATGAGAGAGCGAGAATTGGAAGTGGTAATGAACGACTTTTACCACAAGCGCTTTAATGTGCTCGTCGCTACTACCATTATCGAGACAGGTTTGGATATTCCCAACGCCAACACCATTATTATCGAGCGGGCCGATAAATTCGGCTTGGCGCAGTTGCATCAGTTGCGCGGTCGCGTGGGTCGCTCACACCACCAAGCCTACGCTTATCTGTTAACACCGCCGGGTAAAAAGCTCTCCACCGACGCCAACAAACGCCTTGAGGCCATCACTCTGGCGACTGAACTGGGCTCCGGATTTACCCTGGCCACCCACGATTTGGAAATTCGCGGCGCCGGCGAATTACTCGGCGAAGAACAAAGCGGCCAAATTCAGCATGTGGGCTTTTCTCTTTACATGGATATGCTCGATCGGGCCGTTAAGGCTATTAAATCCGGCAAGCTGGCCGAGACCGACGTCAACGCTGCCGAACAAACCGAGATTAACCTGCGTATTCCCACGTTAATTCCCGAGGACTACCTGCCGGATGTTAATCAACGGCTGATGCTCTACAAGCGCCTAGCCAACGCTGAGGACGTGACAGCAATCAATAATCTTCAGGTGGAAATTATTGATCGCTTTGGCTCATTGCCGGAGCCCACGAAAAATTTAATCCGTGTAACACTGTTACGCTTAACGGCGGAGCAGCTAGGCATTAAAAAACTCGAAACCAGTCATACGGCATTGACGATAGAGTTTAAAGCCAACACCCAAATCGATCCATTAACGATTGTTACGCTCGTTCAGCAACAACCTCGCAAGTATTCTTTGGAAGGCGCAAACAAGCTGAAATACAAATCCGACTTGAGTGTTAGCAGCGATAAACTTGAACAAGCGGAACAACTCCTTGATCAACTCACCCCAAAATCCAGCTGACTGTGTACACGCTATGAAGCAAACTAATAAATTTTTAAAAATAAGGCCGACCTCGATACTCGCCGCTGCAATCGCTAGCACTGTCATTCAAACGAGCTACGCCCAGCAAGAAAATTGGTATCAGGTAGAGTTGATTGTATTTTCACAAACATTGGATGCTTCCGACATTCAAGAGGATTGGCCCAAAAACCTGGTACTCGCCTACCCTCCGGGCTCGGTTCATTTAACGGAACCTGGCGCCGATGACCAAGAAGGCAACCAAACACCGCCTGAACATGCGCTTGACGCAGACCCACTGAACGACAGCACCGAAGCCAATAACAACGACGAAACAGACGCTAGCGCTGTAATACTTGACGAGGCAATCGAGCCGGAACAAACGGAGCCCGTACACACGCCATTCGAATCGTTGCCAAAAGACGAGTTTTCGTTATCAGCGGTTAAATTTACCTTGGACGAAAATTCGCGCTATCGCGTATTGAGTCATGTTGCTTGGCGTCAACCGGGATATGACAAAGAACAACAAAAGGCGGTGATTCTTACGGGCGGTGATCGTTACGACAATCACTATGAATTGGAAGGCACGGTGACGCTGCGGTTATCGCGCTATTTACACCTGGAAAGCAATTTATGGTTTACCCAATTCTATCCAAACTACGGTGAAGCCAGTGGATTCACCGAATGGCCGCCGCTCCCAGAGTTACCTGTACTCGCGTCTGCAAATAATTCCGAAAAAGCTGAAACCAACGATGCAGAGCTAAGCGATCAACTGCCAACATCTGCATTATTATCTAACAGTGTTAACCCCGCTAATTCGGATTTTTCGTTCGAGTTAGACTCTGACACCTCGCACTCACCCAGTTACATTGTCGATCGCATTATCATGAATACCCAATCCCGCAGAATGCGCAGCGGCGAAATTCATTATCTAGACCATCCAATCCTCGGCATAATTGTTCAAGTAACGCCTTGGCAACCAGAGGTTTCAACGTCAGAATCAGACCCTCTTATTTCTGCCAATTAATGTATGATCTTATTGGTTAAAAAATACTTCGGTAATTTAACCGCATGCTGAATTCAAATTTAAGTTTAAACTTAGTTTGTATTTAACTAAGAATTGGCTTAAAAACATTTTTTAACGGAATTTAAAACTGTATTTATTCCTATCAACATTTTGCGCTCATATCGCTGCCCGCTTGGCTTAAACGCATGGAGTTTTAAATCGAATACTTTTGCGGAATTGTAAAATAGCGAAAGAAATAAGAGTCGTTTATCCATAGCAGCAAGACGGTTAAGAGCTTCAGTGTAGAAAAATACAGACAGAAATAGATATAGACAGAAAAGCTAAAGAAAGTAACAGTTGGCAGGAAAATTTAGCTAGCAAAGAAATGGCACTTCACTTAATAATGCTTGCCAGCAAACCTAAAAACAGCAGCCAATGCCAACCAATTCACACCTTAGCTGCAAATTGATTAACATTAACTGCTATATTTATTCTAACAATAAGTATTATTGATTTTTATTACGATTAGTTAGCAACAATACTGACAACATTGTCAGCCTGTAATCCTTTATCGCCCTTTAATAAATCAAATTCAACAACCTGCCCTTCATTCAGTGACTTAAAACCACTGCCGGAAATATTACGATAGTGAACAAATACATCTTCACCTTCCTCCGAAAGCGTTATAAAGCCATAACCACGAGCATTATTGAACCACTTCACAGTACCACGATCTCTAGTTGCCATTGTATCGACCCCGATGTTTTCTTGTTATCGAAAAAACAAAAAAGAAATGTCTTTCGTTATAAATTGATTGATTAAACAATTCTTTACGTAAGCAGTTATAAGCAATTATTGATTTCCCAAGAAATTGTACAACTGGTAGGAATTCTAGGTAATACAAATCGAATAAAAGCGTGCCTTTGCGACACGCTTAAACATTAAAGCGGAAAGGGTTACAAAACAATAAAATTTGAGAAAACCTGTTTATTTTTGTAAACAGCATGTGATGAGGGTAACACTTCTAATTAGTTTATTATTTTTAGGACTTAAAAAAATCAGTTTTTATTTGAGTGGGCGGTTAAGAGAATGACTTAAAAAGAAAACTGTTTTCACGAATCAAGCGCGTAAACATCAGGCAAGTTGCGGAAAAAACCTTTGTAATCCATGCCGCAACCAAACACATACTCGTCTGGAACCTGCATGCCAATATAACGCTCCAGTTCAACATCGATACAGCGGCCATGATTTTTTTGGAACAACAGTGCAGCAGTAACACTACTAACGCCTTGGTCAAAGCAGTATTTTTTTAACTCCCGTAATGTTACGCCAATATCGAAAATATCATCGAGCAAAATCACATCGCGGTTAACCAAAGCAGTTTTTGGTTGAGCCAACCACTGTAATTTTTTACCCTCAGTGCCGTTTTCGTAACGAGTCGCATGGATGTAATCCATCTGAATTGGCATAGTTAATCGACTCACCAGCTTTGATGTGAAGATTAAGCCGCCATTCATCACGCATAAAACTAACGGACACTTACCGGCGTAGTCTCGATTAATCGCGGCCGCCATTTCATCAATGGCTCCATCAATTTCCGCCTCTGTAAAGACTTTACGAGCGTTTGATAACTTTTGTTGCGCCATTTCAGCCGCATGGGCTATTTCATTCACGAGTATAATCTTCCATATGTTGTAATTTTGTGACTTCCAAACCGTTAGCGGGCAAACTATCAATGTGTAATGTGGATGTTGGAAACGCCACCTCTGCCCCGTGTGATTCCACAATGCTCAACACTTTAAATAAAACATCTTGTTTTACTTTGTGATACGCCACCCAGTTAGTCGTTTTAGTTAATACGTAAATAAAGAAATTCAATGAGCTAGCCGCAAACTCGTTAAAATTAACTATTCTCACTAAATCCTGATCGATTTCAGGGTGCTCACTCAGCATGGTATCCACAGCCTCAATAATGGCGGGCAGCTTGTCAGCATCGCAATAGCGAACACCTATGGTTTCGTAAATTCGGCGGTTGGTCATGCGCGAGGGATTTTCAACGGAAATTTGTGTAAATACTGCATTGGGCACGTACAAAGGCCTTTTATCGAAGGTACGAATGACGGTTAATCGCCAGCCAATATGCTCCACGGTTCCTTCAATATTTTGATCGGGAGAGCGCACCCAATCACCCACTTTAAAGGGGCGATCCAGATGAATCATTAAGGCTCCAAAAAAATTAGAGAGCAAATCCTTAGCGGCAAATCCCACGGCAATACCACCGATACCACCGAAGGCCAAAACACCCGACACGCTGTACCCTAGTGACTGCATAATTATGAGCACACCGGAGACAATCACTGATATTCGCAGCAGTTTACTAATGGCCGAGGCTGTGGTCTGATCCATAGAATTCGGCGAATCAGCGGTGCTCGACAAAATTATTTCGGCTTGTTTGATGAAATTCACTAAAAACAAAACCAACAAAACAATTAAACCCAGTTCTCGAACAACTGGCACGATTTCAATCAGATAGGATTCGTTGGCCTTTGGGTAGGGTTCTGTGGCAAAAGCCAGTCCAATTAAAATAACAGCCAAATTAGCGGGCGTCATGGCCGCTTTAATAACGCTGTCATCCCACTTATTTTTAGACTGTGCCGCTTGCTTCAATAGTCGCTTTAGAACGACTCGGGTAAACAGCGCTACCGTAAATGTTAACAAGGTAATTAAAAAGGTTTGTGTCATCCAATGATCTAATAGCTGATGCAAATTGGACATGTTCTATCTCCGTTAAAAATAATCATTAAAACAAAAATATTATAAATGCGAGAATCAACAAAACTGCTTAACGTGTTGATTTAATACTCGCGATAGTCCGACGAGAGCAGTCGTTCACGCACTTCCTGTTGCTTTTGCTGGTCGCTTATTGTCATGGGTCGAGCGTGTTCGATGAGCTGTAACTTTTTTTGGTATTGCTGGGTAGTCATGGTTACTGTTAAAGCGTTCAACACTTCTCTGGCGGCCTCTCGGTTGTTACACACTAAAACCAAGTCACAACCGGCTTTTAGCGCAGCATTAACACGCGCTGGATATGCTCCAGCTTGCTCTGCTGCGGCCATGCTCAAATCATCGCTAAAGATTAACCCGTCAAAACCCAATTTTTGACGCAATACGGTTTTTAACCAAATTTCCGAAAACCCTACCGGTTTATCATCGATTGCCTCAAACACAATGTGCGCCGGCATAACACCGCTTAATGATGTGTCGCTTGAGGCCGTCAACGCTCTAAATGGCAGTAAATCGTCCTGCCAGAGTTCCTCTAGGCTGCGCATATCTCGGGGAAGATCGAAATGACTATCGAGACTGACTTTTCCGTGCCCGGGAAAATGCTTGCCTACGCTGCCCATGCCTGCGTCTTTCATGCCCTCGACAAAAGCCTGACTTAAAGCCGATACCTGATTAGGCTCCAATCCAAAAGAGCGATTGCCAATGGCCGGACAAATATTGGTATCGAGATCCAAAACCGGTGCCAAACTTAGATCAACGCCCACCTCTTTGAGCTCACGTGCCATTAACCAACCAATGGCACGAGCATCGCAAAGCCCTTGTTGTGGTGACTGCTGAAAAACTCGACCAATCGCAGCCATTGGAGGAATTCGTGTAACACCCTCGGTAAGGCGCTGCACACGCCCGCCCTCTTGGTCGATGCAAATAAGCAGATCTTCTCGAACAGCGCGCAATTGTTGGCACAGCACTTTTGTTTGGGTGAGGCTATGGATATTGCGTGAAAACAGGATGATTCCAGCGGTGGCTGGATGCCGGATAAGGCTGACATCTTCCTCTGTGAGCTCTGTGGAAGCGATATCGATTATTGCGGGGCCAGACACTGCTTTTTGTTGAGGGGGCATATGGGATGTTTGAACGCAATATAGGGTTATTAGAAAGATTCGCCACACTAAGTGGATCGCACACACCTGTCAAGCCAACGGCCCAGGCTTTGTGATCAAAGCTGTGGCGAACCGATTTTTGGCCAATAATCAAAGACTTATCAGTCAGCCAAGAGGCTTTAACCCACTGCAACTTATTAGAAATGTAGAGCACGTTAAAAAACTGGTTGTACATACAGTAAATGTGCGCTATAAATACTGTATAAATCACCAGCAGGGATTACTTTACCATACTCAATTACTATCAATATCAATAAAACGAATGATTTTAGTGAAGCTATCGAATGATTTTAGTAAAGCTATTAAGGCTGTACTGGATCCAACCAAAGATCACGACTGAACCCAATAAAAGCTCACGTTTAAAGATCATGCTTTAAAAATTTTGGTAAACGACCCTCATCCGCGCCAACAAGACAATTTACATCGTAAATTTTAGCGCTCAGTTTTACATTCGCTAGGCAGACTGTTTATGGAAAAGCTCACAGCCAGACAACAACAGATTTTTGAATTAATTAAATCGCATTTGGAAGAAACCGGCTTCCCCCCTACCCGTGCTGAAATTGCCGAGATTTTAGGGTTTCGTTCAGCTAATGCAGCCGAAGAGCATCTACGAGCCCTTGCTCGCAAAGGCGTAATCGAAATAGTACCGGGGACATCGCGTGGTATTCGCATACCTGAGATGGAAAATACCGGACTGCCCATCGTCGGTTTAGTTGCTGCCGGTCATCCCATCTTAGCGCAAGAGAATATCGAAAATTTTGTTGAAATCGATAAGCACTTATTTTCCCCGAATGCCGATTATTTATTAACAGTGCGCGGCATGAGCATGAAGGACGCAGGCATTTTAGAGGGAGATTTATTGGCCGTGCATAAAACCACCCAGGTACGCAGCGGGCAAATTATTGTCGCTCGGGTAGAAGACGAGGTTACGGTAAAGCGGCTTAAACGCGGTAAAAATCGCAACCAAATCGAGTTACTGCCCGAAAACGAAGAGTTTGATGTGATCCACGTAGACTTAAGAGAACAAGCTTTCAGCATAGAAGGACTAAGCGTAGGCGTAATTCGCCGAGGAGTTTAACGATGAGTACTTTACTGCCGGTATACCCACAAAAAATTGCTGCAAATCATATGCAAGCAACCAATAGGCAAGCAACCAACCAAAAAAACAATACAACCCGCAATTACATAACAGAGCTTTTGGTTTCGAAATATTGTGACGATTATTTATCTCTGTTGCTGCCGATGCTTGGCCATCAGGCAAGAGTAAATGGCGGGCGTTGGATTAGCTGGATATCACCAGCTCGCATTGACAAATCCTTGCTGCAAGAGTTCAGTGTAGACGCCCACAAGGTGCGTTTTGTTTACCCCAAACAACAACAGGATTTATTCGATCTTACGCATAAAGCCCTTGTTGCCGGTACCAGTCACTGTGTTGTTGTCGTTAGCGACTTCTTTACTCCCGAGCAATTAGCTGCATTAAACACAGCCGCTAAATTCGGCAACACCATGGCCTTGGTGGTTTCTCGGCGGGAAGATGTGTAATTATCTTGGCAGAATTAAATTGAGATTTAGTTTTTAGCAGTTAAAACTCTTGGCCGGCTTGTCGCTGCTGCGACACCAATTCACTGAGTTGTTGTACAAACCGCTGGCATTGCATTAAGTCTAAATAAACATGCGACTCATGGTTCTCCTCACTAGTCGAGGGCTCTATTGCAATAGCGATTAAATTTTTACCCGTGGAGCCTTTGTTTTTTTCTGGCTTTATTTTTACAGGTTTTAATTTTAAAGCACGATTTGTTTTTATTAGCTGACACAACCATGACTCAGTATTGTTGGCCAACTCACTTAATTCACGCAGCTCTGGCACCAACAAAGCAGAATCATCAACTGCAAGCAGTTCTTCTACAGTAATTATTTTATGAAATGAATCGCTGCCTTTCATTTTTCGGCAGTTTGTTTCAATCTCTAACAAATAACTTTCTACTGCCAAATAACAAGTTTGCAGTGCAGCGGCCAATAACGCCAATTGCTTGGGTTGCTGCTCATCTTTTGCCAACTCCAACAGTTGGCGAACCCAGAACACTCGTTGATTAACAATTTCCACCGGGTTGTGTTCTATCGCCATTAGCCGCTCACTGTTAGGTGCGTGTTGTTTTATTTCTTTTTAGCTTTCTTCGCAGAAGGCTCGGTGACCACCCATTTGCCACCTTCGTAGAAGGCTTTCCAACCAGTGGCTTTGCCATCAACCTCGGTTTGGACGTATTGCTCTTTGGTTTTTCGGCTAAATCGAACCAATGTTCGGTTGCCATCATCGTCGGCTGTTGGCGCACTCATCAAAAAACGATACTTAGGATCGATTTCATCTTTGTGCGGCAATAGCTCGTCTACATAGGGTGCCCGTGTTTCGCGGTTTTTGGGGAATTGGCTGGCAGCTAAAAATAGTCCCGAGGCGCCGTCTCTCAGCACGTAAACGTCGTCCACTTTTTGGCAAGCCAATTCGGGCATCGGTACCGGGTCCATTTTGGGCGGTGCGGGTTCGCCGTTCTTTAACAACTTGCGAGTGTTTTTGCATTCTTCGTTGGTACAGCCAAAATATTTACCAAAGCGACCGGTTTTTAACTGCATTTCACTGCTGCATTTGTCGCATTCGATTACCGGCCCATCGTAGCCTTTAATTTTAAATTTACCGGTTTCTACCTCGTAGCCCGGACAGTCGGGATTGCGGCCACAAATGTGAACTTTATGGCTTTCGTCTAATAAATAGCTGTCCATGGCGGTATTGCAAATACTGCAGCGCCGTTTGGTCCGTAATTGTTTCGATTCGGCTTCTTCGTCTTTTTCAATATCGACGGCTTCGTCACCTGGAATTAAATTTTTGGTGGACTTACAGCGTTCTTTGGGCGGCAAAGCATAGCCAGAACACCCCAAAAACACGCCCGTGCTAGCCGTGCGAATTTGCATGGGCCGGCCACAAGTTTCGCAGGGAATATCGGTATCGGTTGGGGTATTGGCACGCATGCCTTTATCGGCATCTTGGGCCAGCGATAGACGCTCCGAGAAGTCGCGATAAAAGTTATCAAGTACTTGCGACCAACCAATTTCGCCTTCGGCTACTTGGTCGAGTGATTCTTCCATTTTGGCCGTAAAGCCGTAATCCATTAACTCGTTAAAGCTTTCTTGCAATCGTTCTGTGACGATATCGCCCATTTTCTCGGCGTAAAAGCGACGGTTTTCCAAGCGGACATAACCGCGGTCTTGAATAGTCGAAATAATGGATGCGTACGTAGAAGGTCGACCAATACCGCGTTTTTCTAACTCTTTTACCAAGCTGGCTTCACTGAAGCGCGCTGGTGGTTTGGTAAAGTGTTGGCAAGGGTCGAGCGCTTTTAGATCGAGCGTATCGCCCACTTTTACTTCCGGTAAAACCTGATCTTCTTCTTTTTTAGAAACCAACGGCTGCACCTTGAGAAAACCATCAAAGCGAATAACACGGCCGCGAGCGCGTAATTCATAGCCTTCGGTATCGATAATTACCGTGGTGCTGGTGAATTCTGCGGGCGTCATTTGGCAAGCGACAAATTGCTGCCAAATCAGCGAGTACAACCGCTCCGCATCGCGCTCCATTCCCTTAAGTTGCGTGGGGCTGGTGTTAACGTTGGTGGGACGTATGGCTTCGTGCGCTTCTTGTGCGCCTTCCTTGCTGGAATAAAAATTGGGCTTTTCGGGTAAATACTTTTTACCAAAGCTATCCAATATGTAATCGCGACACGAGGCTAACGCTTCTTGGCTCAAATTGGTGGAGTCGGTTCGCATATAAGTAATGTAACCGGCCTCATAGAGCCGCTGAGCCATGGTCATGGTTTTTTTAACGCTGTAGCCCAGCCGATTACTGGCGGCCTGCTGGAGCGTTGAGGTAATGTACGGTGCCGATGGTTTAGACTGAGTGGGCTTGTCTTCGCGCTTGCTAACGACGTAATTCGCTTGCTGGAGCGCGTTGACGGCCGTATCGGACTCCTGCTGACTTGCGGGACGATAAGCTTTATCGTGGTATTTTTTAACTTCAAAGCGAAGATCTTGCCGCTCGGGGCTGATTAAATCCGCGTGCAGTGTCCAGTATTCTTCGGGAATGAATGCCCGTATTTCATTTTCTCGCTCAACGATGAGCTTGACCGCCACCGACTGTACGCGCCCGGCGGATAATCCCCGCGCAACCTTCTCCCAAAGCAACGGCGAGACCATGTAACCCACTACACGATCTAAGAAACGGCGCGATTGCTGGGCGTTTACGCGATTCATGTCCACAGGGCCCGGAGATTTAAAGGCTTCCTGCACAGCGGTTTTGGTAATTTCGTTAAAGACTACACGTCGATAACGGCTGGTATCGCCACCAATAGCCTCTCTTAAGTGCCAGGCAATGGCCTCTCCTTCGCGGTCCAAATCCGTCGCGAGATAAATGGTATCGGCACCGTCAGCCAGGGATTTTAATTCCGATACCACCTTCTCCTTGCCAGGTAATATCTCGTAGTTGGCCTCCCAGCCATGCTCAGGATCGATGCCCATTTTGCGAATCAACTGTTGCCGAGCTTTACGCTTTTTGTGTTCGGCTTTTTCCTCAGGGGACATCTTGCGAGTGATGGCCGCCTGACGAGCACGCTCTTTGGGGTCAACTGTGCTGGAACCACCTTTACTGGGCAAATCCCGGATGTGGCCAACGCTGGATTTCACCACGTAATCCTTGCCCAGGTATTTATTGATGGTTTTCGCCTTCGCAGGAGACTCTACGATTACTAAGGATTTTCCCATGCCGTGCGTATGCCTAGATTATTTGATTAATTTTTGTTCTAAACGAAAGAATTAGATTGCTTAGCCCGCATATATAAGTCCTGTTTAATCATGGGTCAAGCGCTAGCCTTCAACTAATTTAGTACGAATACACTAAAATGCTCCACGACTTAGCACTTAAAACAATAAAAATGGCGCGATAAATTTCATTTTGAGATCTATAATTTAGGTTAACGTAAACCCTAAAATCTTGTACTGGGAGGCCGATAGCCACACTATCCCGCTACTTAAACTGGTCCGCGTATGACATCCTTTCTGGCATTACTGATATTTGCAATCATCAGCGTCAGCTCGTTGCTGGTAGTGAGCTGGGCCAATCACATCGAAACGCGCAAACGGCTTATTAAAAGCAAGTTGCGGGTATTAAAAGCTCAGTACGAAGAACTTCAACAAGTTATTGCCTCTGTGGATCAAACCGTCGAGCCCAGAGCCGTATCTCGCATACTCAACGAAGAAGCCATTGCCTTGGCAGAATCCATGAAGGAACTGGAAGCCGAAGACGGTTTTGTTATCGCCGCGCTCAACAACGCCACTGCACTGCAAGAAGAGCTTAACCGTGAAGGCGAGATTGATCGAATTTATCGCATCCGTGAATCCGACACACAAATAGCTTTGGCGCAAAAGCATTTAGAACGAGCGGCAGCAATTTTGATCAAAAAACACGCACTGGGCGGAATCAGCTCAGAGGAATTAAACAATTTCAAACAAAGCCTGTCTTGGGCCCGGCTGATGTTGCCGGTGTTGTCGTACATTGCTCAGGGGCATCAAGCTATCAATCGTGGTGAAGTGCTGCCAGCGAAAGCGTATTATCAAAAAGCCAAATCCGCGTTGGCGCAGTCATCGCATCCAGATAAGCGCAGAATGGCAATGATTAAAGAACTCAAAGACATTGTTAACAACCGGCGCGTATCCATATCAGAAGAAATAATGCCCGAAAAAGAGTACAACCCGGATTTGCAGCAATCGGCGAGTAGCGGCCAGTAATTCAAACCGCGCATTTACCCCTGGATTTGATCTCGAATACTTAAAACGGCCTGCTCGATAGTGTCGTAATCGACGGAGTGGGACTCGGTCCAATCGGCGAAAACCCCCTGCGAACCACAACCCATCGCTTTAATACTCGGTAAAACCTCCCCCTGCAGATAACTGACCAGCGCAGCGGGTGGTGTTGCGGATTTAGGATGAACTTCCCAGTTGTTGGCGACATGCAATTCGTGTTGGTAATCCCGGCGAATTAATAAGCAATCCGCTGCTCGACCAGTGGTTTTTTGCCAGGGGGCAATGTATCGCGCGCAATATTTGGCCTTAGCGGATAGCTGTTGTGGCCAAATTGCCGAACTCACGATAATACCGCGCCCCGCTGCCTTGGCGCGGAGTTTGGCCAATTGCCGCTGTCGTGGCGTGGGTTGCATCAGCATAACAGGGCCAACTGCCAACGCGATAACCATGCCGATAATTAAAATCGGCAGCAAATTGTCCATTGCTTGCACCAAATCAAATTCTAACCAACAATCGAAGGTAGTTTACTCTGTGTAGGAGTCAGTTACTATTGACACCACCGCTCAAAAAAAGGGGATAGCACGATGAGTACCTACAGCCATATTATTGTTGGACTGGACTTATCCGAAGAGTCAAAACAAATACTCGAGAAAGCCAAATTTCTCGCCACCGCAGCCAACGCCAAGCTCTCCATTGCGCACGTCATCGAGCCATTGGTATTCACCTACGGCGGCGATATTCCCATGGATATATCATCCGTACAGCAACAAATCGAAACCCAAGCCACATCCGATTTGGCGAAACTGGGTAAAGAGTACGACGTAGGCACCGAGAATCAATACATTGTGGTTGGCCAGCCAGCCAGTGAATTGCACGCCATTGCTGCCGAAAATAGCGGCGATTTAATTGTGGTGGGCAGCCATGGCCGACACGGTTTATCGCTATTGCTCGGTTCTACCTCTAACTCGGTACTGCACGGTTGCAATTGTGACGTGTTGGCAGTGCGGGTGAAGAAATAGTTATTATTTTAGGAACCTCTAATTAACTCATCTCTGGGTTAATTAGAGGTTCCTATATCTAGTATACCCTTTAAAACATTGATTCTATTTTCATAGCTTTTAACAGCACAAGTTTTTTTCTGGCCTATTTCTTTCCAACATTCATTGCGTGTTTTAATCCAAGCACGTTGATCCGCCTTCAATTTATTTTTGGCGCTGTCAGATTGAAGGTCTTTTGTGCGGGTTAGAGCGCGCTTATAGATGGCATCTAGTTTGTAATCGAGTGCAATCAATTCTTCATCCCCACAAATTAACATTTCAATTTCATGTGGGCGCTGTGCAGTACAATCAAATGTGGGGCGTTCGGTAATCTTTTTACCTTCTTTTAGATATTTATTTTTCACCCACCCTGCACGCCCAAAAAATTCGACTTGACACCAAATGCTCTCTTTGGACTTAGCCTGCTCTTCCGCATTCATTTTCTGCCATTCCGCAAACGATGGCCCACCTTCACAACCCTTATTTTTTAGACCATTTGTACCAGGTGGAACTAACACCACCAGTTTAGATTTCTCCGTTTTACTCTCGAAAAGCTGTGCGGACACCTTCCCCTTGATTTGGTAAAAATCAGGGCCGTCAGCTTCTGCAAGCACAGGGGGAATTAACGCAAAAAGTACAAAATTTAATACAATAGCGAGATGGGTTTTCATGGAGGTCACCTTTTCCAAGTATTTTTAACAGAAAGCACAGCCTAATTCGCCGAACGTGTCGCCCGGTAATGCGGCAATATTATTTCGCTGCCAACCTTACTTGGGCTTGTTAACACTAACGTACTTTATAGAAAACTTGAATTATCCCATCCCTAGGTAAATTGCCGTACTTCCTTTATTCGGCACGGCTAAATGTCGATCAAAATAGATTGCCTAACCGCCCTCTTGCAACGCCTCCAGCTCCATCCAACGCTCTAAAGTGTCCTCCAGTTGTTTTTGCGTATCGGTTAATTGTGCCAAGGTCGCATCTACCTGATCTCGATCACCTTGGTAAAATTCCGGTGCGGCAACTGTTTGTTCTAGTTCGGCGACTTTATTTTCCAATGTTTCGATTTCTTGGGGTAATTGATCGAGTTCACGTTGCAGTTTGTAGCTTAATTTTTGGGCTTTTTTAGGTTTAGCTACTGATTGTTGCTCAGGTTGCGGAGAATTTTCGGTTTGGTTGTAAGGTTTAGATTGCTCGGCTTGAGTGAGCGCGCTTTCGCCCTGCCAAACACCGCCCTGACGCAACCAATCGTCGTAACCACCTACGTATTCTTTTACGCTACCGCCGCCCTCAAAGGCGATGGTGCTGGTAACCACATTGTTCAAGAATTTTCGATCGTGACTGACCAATAATAACGTTCCAGAGAATTCGCCGAGTACATCTTCCAGTAACTCTAAAGTTTCTACATCCAAATCGTTGGTGGGCTCATCCAACACCAACAAATTACTGGGCTTACTGAACAATTTCGCTAATAAAACGCGGTTGCGCTCGCCACCCGATAGCGCACGTAATGGTGTTCTGGCTCGATCGCCGGTAAACAAAAAGTCGTTTAAGTAGCTGATAATATGCCTTTGCTGGCCATTGACTTCGATGTAATCACGCCCTTCTGCCACGTTATCGGCCGGCGTCGCATTGAGATCTAATTGATCGCGCATTTGATCGTAATAGGCCACGGAAATATTAGTACCTGTTCGCACCGAACCAGAATCGGGCTGTAATTTGCCGAGTATGATTTTTAGTAAGGTACTTTTACCCACGCCGTTGGGCCCGATTAAACCCACACGATCTCCACGGGCAATATTGGTGGAAAAATCGTTGATCAACAGTTTGTTGTGGTAACCGTGGCTCACGTGCTTTAGCTCGGCGACGAGCTTGCCGGAGCTGGACCCTTCGGCCAAATTCAACTCCACGGTGCCCTGCCGTTCCAGGCGTTGGCTGCGTTGCTCACGCATGGCTTTTAAAGCCCGAACGCGGCCCTCATTGCGGGTGCGACGAGCTTTAATACCTTGTCGAATCCAGCGCTCTTCTTCGGCCAGTTTTTTATCGAACAGTGCATTGTGGCGAGCTTCTTCCTCTAAGAGTTGCTCCTTGTACTGAGCAAACTCACTGAACCGGCCAACAAAATTGAGTAGCTGGCCGCGATCCAACTCGGCGATGGATGTGGCAACGTTTTCCAAAAAGGCTCGATCGTGGGTAATAAAGATTAACGAGCCGTTAAATTCTTTAAGCTGCTCTTCGAGCCATTGAATGGTTTCTACATCCAAATGGTTAGTGGGCTCGTCGAGCAATAACACATCCGGTTGCACAACCAATGCGCGCGCCAATGCCACACGGCGTCGCCAACCACCGGATAATTCGTGCATGTAGCGGCTGCCGTCTAAATCCAATCGGGTCAGTACGGTATCGATACGCTGATTGAGCTGCCAGCCGTCCTGAGCTTCAATTTGCGTTTGCAGGCGCGATAGCCGCTCCATCTCGTCATCGGTGCTTACGCGGGCCGATAACTCGGTATATTCCTCAATCAACTGGCCCAGCTTACCCAAACCCAGGGCGACGGAGTGAAATACCGTTAAGTCGTCGGCATCGGGTAAATCTTGCTCAAGTCGGGCCAATCGCAAGCCAGGCTTGCGCCATACATTGCCGTCGTCCAACTCCAAATCGCCGGCTAAAACTTTTAACAAGCTGGATTTACCGGCACCGTTGCGGCCAATTAGGCACAGTTTTTGGTTGCTATGAAGCTCCAGAGATTGCTGGTCTAGTAGCACTGTCGTGCCGTAATTAAGACTAGCGTTTTCTAATTTAATCAATAACATAGAAAATTAATCGAATACGATGCTTTAAAAAAAATTTGAGTTATAGTATTTATAACTGGATAGTTATCGATCAAGGTAACTAGCGCCTGCTCTTTTTATGCAATTGTGTTATGCATTTGTGGTCTTAAATTCTGGTGACGGCTGTTTGAAACAAATAATAAAACCGGAGAATTCAATGTATCGCCCCCTATTTGCTGTAGGACGAAATCGAACCACCGTATTATCGCTCGCCGCTGCGCTCATTTTGGGCAGTTTATTCCCTGTTTTGGCACAAGCAGATCCCTACTTAAAGGACTTAGAGCGCGAAAAACAACGCAAACACTACCTGAGCATCCGCAACCAGGTAAAAGCGCGCCAGCTTGCCTACGAAGACATCCCCTACGACACCCTAGGCGACTACCCACTGGTACCCTATCTCAAATACCAAGACCTTAACAAACGCCTTAACCAGTTGCCTTACGAGGAAATAGATTCCTACCTGGAAACCTATCAAGACAGTTGGTTGGCCGAGCGACTGCTGCACAATTGGCTGGAGTTATTGGTCGCCAAAAATCGCTGGCACGAATTCCAAAGCTATTACCGCCCCACTGTCTCTGATACCGAGTTGCAGTGTCTGCACATTCAAGCGAGGGCCAACCACGGCGAACCCGAGGCCCTAAGTGAAGTGGCTGAATTGTGGAATCAAGGCAAGTCGCTGCCCAAACGCTGCGACACTTTATTCTCAAACTGGTTTAAAAGCGACTATTTCAACACCGATATTGCCTGGTCGCGTTATGTTAAGGCCGTTGATAATCGCAAATTTGGCCTGGCGCGCTATCTGCGCTCGCTGCTCGATGAAGAACAGCACCCGCTGGCCGACGCTTTAGTGGATCTGTACCACTATCCATCGCGTTTAGGCCGCCTGCACACGCGTGTGACCAAAAACCCTGCAATGCATGATGTCATTCATTACGGCGTTAAGCGCTATGCCCGTTATAACGCCCTACAAGCACTAAAACACTGGGAAAAATTCGATTCCGCCTATTTGTTTGATCAGCAGGCGCGCAACGAAACCATCGAGTACCTAAGTTATCGATTGATACTCAAAAATCACACAGAAACCGCCAACCGCCTGTTGGATCGCAACCAAATTGTCAGCACCCGTGTCACCGAGCGGCAAATTCGCGCCGCGCTTAAAGAGCGTGACTGGCAGAACGTTCAACAATTAATTGCCAAACTGCCAAGCGATGTGGCCGATGAGCATCGCTGGCGTTATTGGTCGTTACGAGCGGCAGAACAATTGGATGAAATCGACGACCAAGCGCTAAATCAGGGATATCAGGAGCTTTCTAAAGCGCGCGACTTCTACAGCTTCCTCGCCGCCGAGCGAACTCAAATACCCTTCACCATGAGCCATAAAGCGGTTGCATTGAGTGAAGAGCAAATTCTGGCCATCGCCAACAAGCCTGCCTTGCAGCGATCTCAAGAGCTATTTACGCTCGGGTATATCAATCAAGCGCGTATGGAGTGGCGCTATGGCACCCAAGGGATGGAACACGAAGAATTACTGGCTGCCGGAAAATTAGCCAATGCCTGGGGCTGGCACCGCAAAACCATCGAATCTCTGGGCCAAGCCAAATACTGGGACGATTTAAATTTGCGTTTTCCGGTAATCTACAGCGATGAAGTGAGCCTCGCGTCACAAGAAACCGCCGTACCGCCCGAATACATCCTAGCCGTTGCCCGTCAAGAAAGCGCCTTCGCTGCCGATGCTCGCTCGCCTGCCGGAGCCATGGGCTTAATGCAGCTGATGCCCGCCACGGCCAGTCAAACGGCTCGCTCTATCGGCATGAAATACCGCAAAGCCGACCTACTGGAACCCAGCCAGAATCTCCTACTGGGTGGAACTTATCTGAGCCAAATGCTGGAGCGCTTCGACGGAAACCGCATATTGGCCACTGCAGCCTACAATGCCGGCCCACATCGAGTGGACCGCTGGCGCAACCCTGCGGGTCAGGAAGTGGAATTCGATATTTGGATAGAAACCATTCCGTTTAAAGAAACCCGCGGCTATGTGCAAAATGTTTTAACCTATTCGGTAATTTACAGCCATTGGAATGGGAATTTTACCGCTGCAGTTTAATGAAGGAGACAGCGCAGATTCAC
>CAYFFE010000050.1:0-25857 GCA_964342265.1 uncultured Cellvibrionaceae bacterium
GCGATACCACTAATCTGAGTCACGTACAAATGTTGTTGATCCAATTGACCGCCTTGCTCGGTCATAAAATAGGGAATAGTTCCAGCAATCCAGTTGCCAGTTGGCAGGTTTTGTAACACAGCTTCGTCCCCGGCAATGATCAAATAGTCGCCTTGTTTGATCAATTCCACTGCTTCGGCTTGAGTTACCATGTTGTTTGAGACGGAAAGGGTTCCTGCGCCGGTCATTTTTTACTCCAATACCAATGATTTACACCGCGGCTATTTGCTGCATTAAAGCGCCTACTTCGTGACGCATCGTTTTTTTGTTCTGACCAATAAAGTCCCTGATACGGCGCGCAGCCTGTAGTTTTATAACTGGATCCGGTTTTGTGGATACCTCTGCCCGAAGCTTGGCTAACAGTAAACGGTAGGCCATGTGGTCGCTGGGCATAAAGGATTCGTCTTCCAGTATGCGCTGCCAAATGTTGTGTTCCACTTGTGGCAAATCCTGATCGCCAGAGGCTGTGGATCGCAGGGCATTGTTCAGCGTAACTAATTCTTTGATGAGATTGCGGTAGTTCTTTTTAAAGTAACTGCGCAATGACTCAACGGCCTTTTGTTGTTCGCTGGCATCCGATGCTCGGTTGAAAGCGGTTTTTTGGCGGAAAATAAGCAGGTTTAACGCCATGTTGTTGGAATGCAAATTGATATTGCCGCCCAGTAACTCAGCCCAAACCTTGTTGGTGGAAGATGGCAACACCAAGCGTTGCTTCGCTTTAACGCTGCGCGATTGCTGTTTAAGCTTGGTGGAGTTGATGCCACAAACCTGTTCGATTTCGCTTTCTAATTGAGTGTAGTTATCCAAAAAGAATTTACGCAATTCAAACCGTGTTTTGGATAAGTTTTCGGCCGACGGGTTTTTGCTGGCTATCATCGTTAGTCGACTCAACAGAAACTTCAGCGGCAGTAATTGAGTTTTTAAGCTGAATTGATTGTTGAGAATTTTACCCCAAATAGGATCGATTTCTGTGGGCAGATAAGCCAGTTGTTTGCCCACCAGAGAGGTCGATTCTATATCGCCCAGTATTTGTTGAATCATGGCATCACTCAAGCCCAGCGCGCTCTTCAATGGTGCGAAGTCTAGGCCTTTGATTTGGGTAATGGCCACCTGTTGGCGGATATAGTTGGAATAATTGCGCGAGGGATCACCAAAGTAAGCCGGTTGCGAAATAATATCTCGGCTGATAGGTACACCCTCTAGCGAAATGCTTTTGGGTACTTTGGCGTGAATCACACAGGGATAAAATCCCAGGTTGGCGTAGCGCCACCGGCCTACAATTAAATCGTCGTTATTGTTCACTTTGCTTGCTTTGTTGCCAAGTAAAGGAAACTTTCGCTTTTTGTCGATACTTTCAATGGCAAGATCAAAGCACTTATTGCGATCGTTGTAACGAAGTAATTTAATTGTCCAAGGCGACTGGATTCCAAGCGAGGTTTCTATATCGCGAAGGTCCTTTCGGTCCATACAATTCCCCTAGATAAAGCTAAGATACGTAACCACTAAAATCCTTTTGCATTGATCAGAGGGAATTAAATCTTTCTTTGATTGGGTCATAATGGCTTTTAGAAATAAAAAAAGCCACGTTCTGACCAATGCTAGGAATAGGATAGAACCAAAATTCATATGCGGTTGTCAATCTTAGACAATTACAATGTGGTACCTGTAAGGCTAGTACAGGTAAAAAATACTTTTAGTTGTACATCGTTAAAAAATTACTTAATTAATTAAAAGTATGAACTACTTCAAAAAGCTGTCGT
Organism: uncultured Cellvibrionaceae bacterium; assembly: GCA_964342265.1. Classification (GTDB taxonomy): domain Bacteria; phylum Pseudomonadota; class Gammaproteobacteria; order Pseudomonadales; family Cellvibrionaceae; genus Halioxenophilus. Next base: position 1,800 of record CAYFFE010000050.1, read on the forward strand.
ATAAATCAGCAAAGAGGTAACTCTCGGAGGGAGGTTTTACTACCTAAAGGGATTTACAGGTGCTAAGAGAAGCTGAATAAAATTGTAACCCTGTAAAAAATAACAGTGTGTAAAAAAATTCTAACAAATAGACAGATATGCCAAAAAACTTAACAGGTTACCTGTTTTTTGTGTCAGGTAACCTGTAATTATTTTTATAAAATATTTTTAAGATTCAGCCTGGCCAACTTTTAATGCGGTTTTGGGCTCTGAGTATTTCTTGATGAAGTTCATCGTTTTTGCCCAGAAAGTTTTTGGTGCGGCGGTGGACTGTACCGCATAACGTTCAACTGCTTCAATAGCCGCACAAGTAATAATATCCAAATTACCGGCGTGTGATGGAATCCAATCGCCAGTGCCTTTTACAGAAATTTCTACTGTCAGTACGCCGTCTTGGTGATGAGGCTCTGCAGAAATGTGATAACCCGGAACATATTCCTGCATTAATGCTTCGCGTTTTTGCATAACCAAATCAAGTTTTCGTAAATCGCAATTAGCCAAGCGAATACTCAAAATGCTGGACATCTTATCGCGGCTTTCGTCTTCGTCGACTTCCAATTCGATTTGCGCGTTGTTAATGCCTGTGTGTTTATAGATTGCGTCAGAGGTGGTTGCTTTGTAGTCGTCGATATTGGCAAATGTCGCCGGTCCAACCGAGTCAGGGGTAACTAGGGTTTTTACATCGATGGCGCTGGCTTCTGGGAAGGCTTTAACAATGGCTTCTAACATCGGAATGGTGGCTTGGCCGCCGCAAGTGACCATGTTGATGTTGTCGTCTCGTTCCAGTGAGTTGCCCGTTAAGCTTGGAATGCAATAGGGACCTACTTTGGCCGGAGTTAAATCCACGGCTTTAATTCCTGCTGCGGCCAACTGAGGGGCATGAGCGCGGTGGTGATCGGCAGATGTTGCGTCGAACACTACATCGATTTCGTGCGCGTGCGCTAAAATTGCGTCAATGCCACCATCACTGGTCGGTACACCCAACTCTTCAGCTTTGCGCATACCCGTTGAGCCGTAATTACGGCCAGCAAACAGTGTGCACTCTAAGTGCTCTGAGCGGCTAATTTTAATTAATAGATCGGTGCCAATTTTGCCGGTACCCAGAATAGCTACATTTAATGACGTATCAAAAACTTCCATAATCACCCCTTTACATAACGCGAACATTTGTTAATTAGCTAAAAGAATAATGGCAGTATAATTTGAAAGTAGCTGGGAGATCTGACACTAATGGATAAAATTAAAAGTCGGTCACGAAATTTAATATACGAGTATGTAAATATAACGTTTCTCTAAAATGCTATCGCTTCTGAAGCCTGTTGCGGGTAATCTTAGGAAGTTTGTCCTAATTTCAAATTCTAATAAGAATAATGAATTGCGCGCCAAATCTCTATTGGCACAAATCTCAACAATTGTAATGAATCCGTTATTTTGTTGTGGTAACCCTGTTTTAGCCCTCCTATTTTGCCTGTTATTTGATCATTGTTGAAATTTGCGCCAGTGGCTCAGTTTGGCGGTATTATTGATTTTTTATAACCATAAGCGATATATGTGCGTTGGGTATCTGAATGATTTTTTGAGCATATGTGAACAAATGTTGACAATTTTATGAAATTTGTTCTAGCAAATTTGCGAGGTTTAATGGTGGGTAAAATAAGTTTTTAGGCGCTTAAATTGGCATTAAGGTTAAGCCGCTCAGCCAGTAATGGGCCAAGTGAGTTGGGCGGCAATGTAAAGTTGGGGGGAGGGGAATGGTCCCTAGCAGACGTTCCGAATTGGTGTTAACAGGCCCGAGCAATAATTATTTAAATAATACCCACGCCAAAATAAGCAAATTAATCACCACTAAGCTTGCGAATAAACTCAGCAACCAAGTTTTTTTGCTGATCTTCTGGCCGCTATCGATGGCAAATACTTTAAATTCTACTTCGCCGATGGTGAGAGAATCGCCGGGGATGATTTTACGCCACTTGCCGGGTCGGCAATCGTTACCGTTCACTTTAACACCGTTGGTGGATTGTAAATCGGTAACGTGCCACTTGTGGCGCTGGAATGTAAAGGCCGCGTGTTTGGTGGAAATACTGGGTTTGTCGCACTGAATTTCTGCATTTTCGCCACGCCCCAGGGTAATCCCTTTGGCTCCACGGGTGGTGCGCAGGCGGATGGTTTTACCTTTTTTGTCTTTTAAAAAAATGTCGTCTTCCGCGCTTGGGGTTTGCGTCGCTTGTTCGGGCAACTCGTTAGAAACCGCCGTAAGCACGACGGTTTTGGCGCCCTTGGATTCTGCGGCTTTACTGGCTTGTGGTTTTTGATGATCGTCGTGTGTGGTTACGGAAAACTCAAAGTGGCCAATACCAATAACATCATCGTGCTTGAGTCGATGCACTTGATCGATTTTACGACCATTTAAAAACACGCCGCCTTTAGAGTTGCGGTCAACAATAAACAGGCGGTTTTTGGAGAAGATGATTTCGCAGTGGTCGCGGGAAATATTGGGTTGGTCTAATTGCAGATGACATTCGGGACTTCGGCCAATGGAAAAGCGGTTCAACTCAACGGGGTAGCTGTCGTGGGTAGCGCGGTTGGTCAACGTACAGTGAGCCATGGGAACGAGCTTGTGCTGAGCTGAGGTCATAGGGCGTTTCCTGGTGTGAAGTCGTCCCGATTTTTATTGTTGGCCGTTTGGGATCGAAAGTCAAAAGCCGCAAAGTTTGTCATTTTAGCCAAATTTCACTACCACAACCAAGCCGCACCGCGCACTCCTGATGAATCGCCGTGCTTAGCTGGACGAATGGGCGTTTTAAACTCGCCGCCAAAGATCGAATACTGCACCAATTCGGGCAAGCGATCGTACAGACGCGTTACGTTCGACATGCCGCCGCCGAGTACAATCACATCGGGGTCCAGCAGATTGGCCACGCCGGCAATGGCTTTGGCCAGGCGTCTTTGGTAGCGATTAAAGGCATCTCTGGCCTCGGCTTCACCATCTTCTGCCGCTCGGATAATATCCTGAGCAATAAGCCGCCGACCGGTGCGCTTGCTGTAGTCGTTGCTAAAACTGTTGCCCGAAATAAATGTTTCAATACAGCCCAACTTTCCGCAGTAACATTTGGGGCCGGGGTAATCCTCGGCCTTTAACCAGGGCAGGGGGTTGTGGCCCCATTCTCCGCCCAAACCATTAGCGCCTTTGTGCACTTTGCCATTAATGGCCAAGCCGCCGCCCACGCCTGTTCCTAGAATTATAGCAAATACTACGTTGCAACCTTCGCCAGCACCGTCTACGGCCTCCGACAGGGCCAGGCAGTTGGCGTCGTTGGCAAAATGAATCTCGCGCCCCAACAGGTTTTGTAGATCTTTATCCAGTGCTTGATTGTTTAGCCAGGTGGAGTTGGCGTTGCGCACTAGGCCGGTTTGCGGGGAAAAACTGCCCGGCATACCCACACCCACGGTGGCGGTTGTGCGCAGTTCGTTTTCGGTTTCGTGAATGAGTTGGGCGATGGCTTCCAGTGCGGCGGTGTAGTTGCCTTTCGGGGTGGCCATGCGTTTACGGGTAAGGATCTGACGATCTTCATTTAATGCGGCGACTTCGATTTTGGTACCACCTAAATCAACGCCAATTTTGACTCTTGTCATGATTTGTTTATGTCCATATTCGAATGAGCGTATCCTTTGTGGTTGTGAGGCCCAGGCTGTTAATAACTGCGGGCGGTCAGTTTCGCTCATCTGTCCATCGAGCTAACACGCCCAAGCAACCGCGGTTGCTGGTGAAATTCCTCAGGGCACAATTGTAATACCAAAGTAATTTTGTACGAGCGTGTTTTGCGAAAAACTCAGTCGAGTTATCAGTGCTTGTTGGCTTGACGGTGGCTTACGATTGGGCGCCACTATCAATTGGGTGCGACTATCAATAAACATGGTCGTCGCCATGTTGAGCGGCGTAGCCCTATAACCGTACATCGCTCATGTCTATCGCTAGCTGATTAGATTTGGGACAATAGCGGGTTTTTACGCAGTTGATGACTTATGCCCAAAACCGCCCCGCATCTTTTTGGCTACCCCAAGTACTGGGCTGAATGCTTCGGTACCGCGCCTTTTTTACCCACCTCCCGTGCGGAGATGGATCAATTGGGCTGGGATAGCTGCGATATCATCATCGTCACCGGCGACGCTTATGTGGATCATCCGAGCTTTGGTATGGCGGTGATGGGCCGTTTGTTAGAGGCCCAGGGATTTCGGGTGGGCATTATTGATCAGCCCGATTGGCGGTCCAACGACGATTTCGAAAAACTCGGCCAACCCAATCTCTACTTTGGCGTAACAGCAGGCAACATGGATTCCATGATCAACGCCTACACCGCCGATTTACGCCTGCGCAGCGACGATGCCTACACGCCGGGTGGCTTGGCCGGTCGGCGGCCGGATCGGGCGGTTATTGTTTACAGTCAGCGCTGTAAAAACGCCTATAAAGATGTGCCCATTGTTATTGGCGGCATCGAAGCCAGCTTACGGCGCATCGCCCAGTACGATTACTGGAGTGATAGTGTGCGTCGCTCGGTGCTGTTGGATGCCACTGCCGATATCCTGCTCTACGGTAACGCTGAGCGTGCCATTGTTGAGCTCAGCCATCGTTTGGCCCGTGGCGATCAAATCCAAGACATCACCGATCTGCGCGGTACCACCCTTGTTCGCTCGCACACCCCGCCGGGCTTTACCGAGTTGGATTCCACACGGGTAGATTGGCCCGGCAAAATCGACCAGATGCCGAGCCCCTACGAAGTCATGCACAACAAGCAGCAAGTGGATGCCGACGGCAATATTCAAACCGATGACACCCAATCCGGCGGTGACAATCAATGCGATTCAGGCAGTGCTAACAACAGCGATGAGCAGGTTGTGCGCATTGTGCCCATTCCGCTGCGTCGCTACGAGCAGAATCTTGTTGCCGAAAAAACCTGCATTCGCTTGCCGAGTTTTGAAAAAGTCAGCAAAGATCCCGTGCTTTACGCCCACGCCTCGCGCGTGTTGCACCAGGAATCCAATCCGCACAATGCTCGGGCGTTGATTCAAAAACACGGCAATCGAGAAATTTGGGTTAATCCGCCGCCCATTCCGCTCACCACCGAGGAAATGGATCAGGTCTTTGGCTTCAACTACGCGCGTGTACCGCACCCGCGCTACGAAGGCCAGCGCATTCCCGCCTACGACATGATTAAAACGTCGGTTAACATCATGCGCGGTTGTTTTGGTGGTTGTACGTTTTGTTCCATTACCGAGCACGAAGGGCGTATTATTCAGAGTCGATCCGAGCAAAGCATTTTGCACGAAATCGAATTAATTAAAGAAAAGGTACCGGGCTTTACCGGCACCATTTCCGATTTGGGCGGCCCCACGGCCAACATGTACAAGCTCAATTGCAAAGACGACGACATACAGGCCTCGTGTCGCAAGCTCAGTTGTATTTATCCCGAAATCTGCCCCAATTTAAAAACCGATCACAGCGCCACCACGCAACTCTACCGCAAGGCCCGCGCCATTGAAGGTGTGCACACCATTGCTGTGGCTTCTGGTTTGCGCTACGACTTGGCGGTGGAAGATCCCGAGTACGTTAAAGAATTGGTCACCCATCATGTGGGCGGTTATTTAAAGATTGCCCCCGAGCACAGCGAGCAAAACACGCTCAGTAAAATGATGAAGCCGGGCATGGGTTCCTACGAGCGCTTCGAAAAAATGTTTTACAAGTACTCCAAAGAAGCGGGCAAAAAACAGTATTTAATTCCCTACTTTATCGCCGCACACCCCGGTTGTGACGACGAAGAAATGATGAACTTAGCGCTGTGGCTTAAAGAGCACGGCTTTGAAGTGGATCAGGTGCAAACCTTTTACCCATCGCCCATGGCGCTGGCTACGGCCATGTATTATTCCGGGCGCGATCCGCTTAAAAAAGTCAGTTACAAATCGGAAAAAGTCTTCAGCGCCAAGGGTATTAACGAGCGGCGCGGGCAAAAAGCCTTTTTGCGCTATCACGATCCAGCCAACTGGGCAAAATTGCGCGAAGCCTTGCGAAAACTGGGGCGCGAAGATTTAATCGGCATCGGCCCCCAACAGTTAGTGCCTGCCGAGCACGAAGAATACAAAGTGCGGCGTAAGTTATCCGGTGGGCAAAAGGGCGCGAAGCCGGCCCGTGGCGATAAACGCAATCAACAATTGCCGAAAGCCTCGCAGGGTCAGCCCGCGGCAAAATCCAATCGTGGCCGCAAGCCTGCCAGTGCTGCAAAAAACAGTCGCCGTGGTAAACCCAAACGCTAAAATCGATGATCGGTGTGCTCTGTGTGGCAGTGCACACACGCTGACGTTTCACCATTTAATCCCCAAAACCTGCCATCGCAATAAATGGTTTCGCAAGCATTTTGAATTAACCGACATGCGCGAACGCGGCATCGTCGTCTGCCGAAAATGCCATTCGTTTATTCACAAGCAGTTTAGTGAAAAAGAATTGGGGCGCGAGTTTAATACTCTGGACAAACTCGTCAATAACGAGCGCATCAAAAAGTTTGTCGCCTGGAAGGTAAAACAACACTAGAGCCAGCTGTTATTCAGTGGGAATACTCATTGCTCGGTTTTTTAAACGTTTTCCAGTGCTTTTAATAAGCTCAGTACATCAACCGAAGCCCGTTCAACTTCGTCTATTTCATTTAATGCAGATTTTATATCGCCACGGTTATAGTGCACCACCGCTTGTTTGCCGTGCTTGTGCACACTTTCGTGAGGTGGCAATAAACTTTTAAAGTCGCGATTATTCACCAGTTTATTGTCGGTTACTTGATCGTACCATTTGCCCAAGCGACACGAGTGATGATCGGCGAGCTCTTTATCATTTAGGCCCTCTTTGCCACAGACCATATTTACCAGGCGTTTTTTCCAAATAACGTGGTCCGATTGAGCTAATTTAATCACTTTTTGTGGCAACTCCAGCTCGGCAATAACCAATATTTGATCATTAACAAAAGCCTGTAATTTATCCATGGCATCAACAATTTGGTCCGTGCGTGTTACACCATCGGTGGTGCTGGTGGCCACTTCGCTAATACCGTTGGAGACACTGGCCGAGGCAGAACTCTGTTCCTCAATCGCGCTGGTAATTTGGCTTATGTTGTCGGTGGAGCGAGTGACGTTTGCTTTCATTTGCTCCATTTTTTTATCGACCTGCTCAATGGAAACCTTGCCCTGGTCAACATTGGCAACACTCACATCTAAGGTGCCAGTGATGCTTTGCATTTATTCTTCAAAGTTATCCACCAGCGAGCGTATCTGTGAGGTGGCCTCGGAAGATCGATTGGCCAGTGAGCGCATTTCTTGTGCAACCACGGCAAAGCCAGCGCCAACTCGGCCGGCTTTTGCAGCTTCTACCGAGGCATTAAGTGCCAGCAGGTTAGTCTGAAAAGCAATACCTTTAATTTCATCGGCGATGTCGCGAATTTCTGAGGCAAACGAGCCCATTTCTCCGACTTTATCGGCGTTGTCTTCCACCGACGTACGAATACGATCAAAAGCCGATATAGACACTTTTAAGCTCTGTGCCACCTCGTCCATGGTTTTTACCGAGTCGCTGTTTTCGCTGCGAATACTTTGGCTGTATTCCCTAATTTGTGCCACAGACGCTTGCAGTTCCTCCGCTGAAGTGGCGATAGTCTGGGCTTTTTCGTCAACGCTTTGCAGGTTGTAGAGCAATTTCGCTGAGGAAATAGAGGTTTCGTTCGAGCACATTGAAAGTTGCACTACACGGTCGAGCTCGTCGACATTGGTTGTGCGCAATTTAGTAATCAACCGCTGTAATGCCTGGCCAATGGCCGTGGATTGATCGGCTTCGACCATATAATTCCCCGCCGTTAGCTGGTCGAGCATCTCGACTAGGCTGTTCTCTTGCAGCAATAAATTGGCCTGGCCGTTGGCCATTAAATCTTTACCGTTACCGGAAGAGTGGTGTTCGCTACCGCTATTGTGCTCGTGCATAATATTTACTTTAGCCAGATTTGCTTTTAGGTAATTGCGTTTTAAATTGAAGTGTAGACTAAGATTAGCGGGGTATTAGCTGCAGCTATTTTGGTGACGGGACTAAACGAGGTAACTGTGGCAGGGCAAGCCGGAGGGATTATTGTTGAGGATTAAACGAACTATTAACCCGGTAAATATTAATACCGGGTTAATAGTTCATAGGCTTATAAAATATGACTAAAGATTAGTTACCCCAAATGGAGTTAACCCAAGCTGGATTATCCACAAATGGGTTGCGGTTGCCTTGGTAATCAAACGCGGCGTTGTTGCGATCGATTTCTTTTTGGCTTACCGGATCTTGAGCGTGCCAGCTCAGCATTAGGTTAACTACCCAAGTTTCGAATACGCGATTACTGGAGCCATCCAAAACAGCGTTAGACGAAGACGAGTTGTTTTCCCAGCCGCTGATCACGTCTTGGTAACGCGTCGCCATGTAGAAATAAGCACGAGCCAAATCGCCTTTGAATTCATCGATAGGCTCAAACACGGTGCCGTTGTAACCCAAGCCAGAAACCGCATTGCCACGACGCGAACCGTTGCTGGTGGTAATCGATGCAGAACCCACTTCGCCGTAAGGGAAGCTGGAGCGATAGGAATTCACTTGGCCATCGGTTGGGAAAATGTGGTGCACATCGGAATTCATCGGCTCAACGTCACCGCCAAACCAACTGCGAGGGAAGGCGTGCTCGCGGTTGTAGCAATCGGCTTCGCTGTTGAAGCTGCCGCACTGATCGCTTACCGGCGTATAGTTGTAAGGATCGTTAGCCGCTGGGCGCTCAGAATAAATATCCAAAATGCTGTTGTCGTTTTCGTAGTAAACGTCCAACTCATTCGCCGAGTAGAAATTCCAAAGCGAACCGTAACCGCGGTTGGTGTGGTTATCGATGATGTTGTGCAGAGCAGTTTTTAGTGCGAAGCCAGACAAACCCTGAGCGCTGGCGTAATAGCCGCCTGGGCCACCGCTACCGCCGCCACTGCCGGCAGGCAAACTGAACGACATGGTTTCGGTGCTGCCGAATTCGCCGCCGCTTACCAACTCAGTGCCGTTGCTGGTTAAACGATAGAAGCCGTTGCCGAAACCACAGCAAATGCCGTCGCCAAAGCTGTCGTCGATGGTGAAGGTGTAGCTGCCATCGCTGAAGCAAAACTCTTCGCTGTAGCTGGTGTTGCTGTTGTAGCCAGAACCGTTGGCCACTTGGCTGCCACCGCGATTAATGCGCCAGCTCGTCTCGGAACCGTACTGATCCGTTTGCAGGCTCAAGGTCACTGGGTTGGCGCTGCAGCCTGTTGGCGGTGGTGTGCTGGAGCCGCCAACCGAAAACGGTGTGCTCTCCTGGCTGCCAAACTGACCGCCGCTGGCCAACACGTCGCTACCGGCGGTTACCGAGTAGCTGCCGTTGCCAAAGCCGCAGCAAATACCGTCGCCAAAGGAATCGTTGATCACAAAGGTGTAGTTGCCATCGCTTAGGCAAACGTCTTCGTTAAAGCTTGCGTTGCTGGCATAACCCGAACCGCTCTCTACGGCTTGGTTGCTGCTGTTTAAAATCTGCCAGCTGGTTTCGGAACCGTACTGATCGGTGTTAATGGCTACGTTTACTTGAGTGCCCGAGCAACTGCTTGAGCCACCGGAAGTCGGTTGGAAGTCATCCACGTAAACCACTTCCGAGCCATCAAAGCCGGATACATCGTAAAAGCGCAAGCCCACTAAAATATTGCCAGAACTCGACGGCGTGTAGCTGTAGTTAATTTGCTGCCACTGGTTAACCAGCGATGGGTTGGAATAATTGCGGAAACCATTGATGTAAAAACGGGCGCGCATGCCGCCTTCGGTGTGGCGAATACGGGCGCTAAAATTGTAGGTTTGGTTGGCAACAACGGGAATAGACTGTAAAAAGTCGGTATTCGATTGGCTGGTGGTGTTAACGGTTATCGCTGCTGAACGCGAACCTTCAAAGGCTAAACTGCTGGGCGAAACACTGATAGAACTGTCGATGGTGGTCCAACCGTTGGGCGTATTGCCGCTGAACGATTCGAAATTACCATTGGTAATCTGGGCTGAGGCGAATTGACTCGCCAATAGCAAAGCCCCACAAGCTATAACGCTGCGAAACATAGGGAATTCCTTTGTGCTGAAAAATGGGAGACGGGACCATACCTGTCTAAGAAGTCAGGTTTGTTAATGTTATGTTAATTCGTTAAATAAATTTACGAGGTTTGTTAAAAGTTTCACTTTTGTTATCGAATTCCGCGCCAACAATTATTTAGTCGGCGGTGTATTTTATTGGTGGCGGCCCAGTGGCCGAAATGCAGCGGGTTCTTTTATTAGTAACAGAATAGTCATAATATCCGAGTCAATCACAGTATCGACTCTTAAATTGTCTTACGAGGTCAGCATGTCTAGAATACATTTTATCAGTGGTGAAAAAGGCGGCGTGGGTAAATCGTTTACCGCCCGCGTGTTGGCGCAATATTTTATCGACCAAAAAATGCCGTTTTGCGCCTACGATTCCGATCAGTCGCACGCCACACTGTCGCGTTTTTACGGGGAATACGCCACGCCCGTGGTGGTGGAAGACTTCGAGAGTCTCGATCAAATACTTATCACCGCCGAAGATCATCCCGAGCAGGACATTATTGTCGACATGGCCGCACAAACCGCCAAGTATTTGGATGCCTGGGTGGCCGAAAGCGATTTGTTCAGCATTTTAGATGACATTAAAGCCCAGGCGTTTATCTGGCACGTAATGGACGACGGTGCCGATTCCGCCCGCTTGCTAGAACGCCTGTTAACTCAATACGGCAGCATCCCCTTGCAGTTTGTGGTGGTTAAAAATATGGGCCGCGGCAATAATTTCAGCTTTTTTGATAAGTCCGATATTTTTAAACACGCGCAAGAGTTGGGGACGATTTTTTTAACTCTGCCGCAGCTTGCTCCAGGGCTCGCGCAAAAAGTGGATTTTTACAACTTCAGTTTTTGGGCCGCCGGCCACAATACCAAAGCCATGTCCACCGTAGAACGCAAGCGCATGCAAGTGTGGTTGGACAACTGCTACACCAAATTCGCTCGCTTTTTAAAGCCGCTGCAATTATTGCCAAGCCCTAGCGATCAGTAATCGATCTGCGATTAAACCAGTCATTAAATGGACTAAAGTGATCTATTTAATGGCTGGTTAAAAGCCGTTAATGGCGGGCCACTTTGTGATTGTTGGGCGTTAACTTAGGCGCTAAATAAAATCGCCGAGTTACCTGCGTGGCCTGAGTAATTCGGCCGCCAGATATAATTGGGCGAAATCGCTTGTGCTTAAGCGATTGAATTAAATAGTCAATTTGCGCTTGATTATTCGATTGTGTGTCGAGAATTTTAAAATTGCGGGCCTCGCCCAAGCGATTAATTTCAAAGCTCAGTTGCACAGAAGGGGTATCGAGCGCGGTGCTGGTCGGCTCTTGGCCCGACTTGCTCCAAGCCAAGTTGGGTAATATCACCGGTTTTGCATCAATCGCTTTTGGCTGAGGCTTGTACTGCGAATACGCGCGTTGATATTGGTTGTGTGCATGCTCGGGTAAATTAAATAACAAGTGCCAGTCTGCCAATAACATTTCGGCGTTAAACCGTTGCTGCAAATCCGCTTGGGGAGATTGTTGGTAAATGGCAATGATAGACTCAATCGCGCTTTTACCGATTTGATATTGTTCGGCCACAAATTCATGGCGTTTATCGTCGTTACTGTTTTGCCCATCAAACGAGGGCGATAATTTTTGAAAGTCGTTTGTTTTTGAGGAATCGATAGTTTCCCAAGTGTTATTAATCAGTGATAAATGATTTTGGCTGGCCGTCGACAGGTAAAACGCCGCAATGGATAAGTCGAACAACCAGGGAATGGCCTGAGTTGAAGGTTGATCGGAGTTTTCCAACAGCGCCAGCGCGGTATTAATGGCGTGATTGGCTTGCACCAATCGTTTTACCCGTGAGGCGTCGCTTAGCGTATTATCGTTAAAAAACGCGTGCATATGAACGCTCGCAATCGCGCGCGCACTGCGGATAAATAACTCGGGCGATACATTTGGATTTTGCTCGATCAGCCACTGCCAACGCGACACATAGTTTGCCACTCTCGGCCAATCTTCCAGCGCAATACTGCTGTCGATCGCGCGCTTAAAAATAACTTGCTGATTGGCTGCGTACAGTCCTTCGTTAATGCGTACAACGTGCAGAGCGCGATTAAAATAATCCAGCGCCGCTTGATGTTGCTCTAGCTGTTGCAGTGCCAAGGCCTGTTCGTTATACAGCTCGCTTAATTGTGCGTGATACGGCCCAAAATTCGCCAACATTTTTTCTAAGCGGTGTTGATAAATATCGATGCGTTGATCGTCAGCAATGAGCGATGGATGACTCGCGAGATGATCGCCGGAACTTGAGTGGCAATAACTGGCCAGCATAATGGCGGCCACAGTGGTGAAGGCCCTAACCAGGGCGTCGTACAATCCTTGTTTTAACATGCGTCCTAATGGCTCTTACTGCTCTGGGTAACTGCGTTAGAGGTTGTGGCTACAGCCTCTTACCGAGATGCTCAGTGTAACAAACCTTTGCGCTGGCACCGTTACACGAATTTGCAAATTGTTACTGAAATTTAGGCGCAACATTAATTTCCTAAAATGTTTTTGTAATTGGGTGTTGCATCTCAAATTTAGCATCTTGTAAGGAACAAGTTGACTTCTATCCGGTCGTTAACCGTTGTTTCATAATTCCTCAATCAAGGACCTTTTGTATGATCGAACTACGTAAATTGTCGTTGGCCGCGTCTGGCTTAGTGTTTATGTTAACGCTCGCCGTAAGCAGTGTAGCCAGTGCCGGACAACTCAATCTGGCCAAAACCCCCGAATCCATAGAGCCCGTAGCGGTGGGCGAAGCGGTGCCAAGCTTTGAAGTGCTCGACCCCAAAGGTAAAGCTGTAACATTTGATGGCAGCCAATTAGACAACCCGGCAGTCATCATCACCTACCGTGGTGGCTGGTGCCCTTACTGTAATGTCCAGTTGCAGGAGCTTCGCAATGTTTTGCCGGAGTTGAATGAATTGGGTGTAGACGTGTGGTTTTTAACTGGAGATGCGCCAGAAGTTATTTTCTCTAGCATGAAAGAAAAAACCCAAACAGAAATAGAAGGTTTGGATTATAAAATCTATTCCGACTATCAATTAAAAGCGGCCAGCGAGTTGGGCATTGCGTTTTCTTTGGATGAGGAAACCCTAGCTAAGTTTGCCGAATACGGCGTGGCCAAAAAATCCAGTGTGGCCGAGCACAGTGCTTTATTGGTACCGTCGGTATTCGTGATCGACGCTGAAGGAATTATTCGCTACAGCTTCTTTGATCCGGATTACACAGTTCGTTTGCCCGCCGAGGAACTATTGCAGGTGGTAAAAGACAAGGTTCTGTAAAACAACGTTGGCAATTGCCCCGGTTGTTAGGCGCATTGTTTTAATGGCATTTTTTTAAATGGCATTGTTTTTTATCGCGCTAAGCTGAATTTCGAGCGTTAAGCTGAGTTTTCTAACGGCTGGGATTCACTCCAACCCTTAGGATTCACTCTAACGCTTAGGGTTTAATCTAACGTCAGCAGGGCCTTCGTATTTAAGGCCCTGCTGTAGTCGCGCAGCAGGTTTTTTTAACCGTGGCAACTTATCAATAGCTCATCCCTGAGTGAATTAGCGGTTCCCGTTGTTTAAACGCGCAATAAAGCTTTTACCAAACGCTCCGATAACTGATCTTCGGTAAATTGCGGCTCGTTGGGTGGGTAAAGCGAATCCTCATCAAAATTAAATCCGTGATCCCGGGCCAGGGCAAACATTTCTTTTAACTTCTGACAACTTTTCAGTTGCTCTTTCAGATCTGCATCAGTTTTTGCTTTGTTGGCAAAGGCAGCAATTTGATCAATAGACATATTCTTCTCTCACTAAAACGGTTTAAACAGAATTCCGGGCATTCCCTAAAATGCGGGGGCATTCCCTAAATTCGCGGCATCCCAAAAAAGCTTTACAAAAAAGCGTTAGCAGAAAACCTTTACAAGAAAGCTTTAACAGAAAACCTTTAGCAAAAAACTGGCCTACTAAAAAACGGCATTTTGGGGCCTTAGTCCCGACATTTACGCGAGTTTTTAACCGTTGGAGTGGAGGCGCTGTCTGAAAAAAGACAGCCTCCTTTAAAGTTTGGCGTATTTACTACAAAAAGGAGTTTATAGATTGAGCTGGTGAACAGTATTTGATCAGTGCCTGAAAGATTAATCACTCCGTATTGGTTGCAAGCGCGCTAGGTTTTGCGGTTGTACCTAGCTGTAGATAGAGAACACTCGCATAGCCCGGCAAAAAGCTCATAAGCAAAATAAAAACAAGGAAAAATTGTTCTACTTAATTGTTTAGCTCTTGGCGCTAGGCTGCGCTACCTTAAAAAGACAATAAGAAAGAATTTGCTAATCAACAGCCTCACGATGCACAGCGTCGTGCCGCCAATGCCCAGCTAGGTCTTTTGCAGGCGAGTTAGTGGTGGCCGTGTTAAGTCGTTGGCAGTGCACCCAATCAATGCCGGGATACGTATAAAAAAGCGGTCGCATCAAAGAGGTATGCTGTTTGCAATGCAAATAATAATAATTAGCATTTGAAAGTTATTGGCAAAAAGTGCTGAGCGCTTGCTTTTAATCCCTGTGTAATCCCTGTGCGTTAAGCCCTGGAAATCATTCAGAGCGTACTCTTATACAGAGTACTCCCGAGAAGTTTACAAGGTTAAAGCAGATCTCAGCTATTTTAGACAACAAGCAAGCTACTGCGAGGACGATTATGTACGAGAGTAAAAACCATTTGGCGCAAGCGGAATCGCTCGCCAAACAAGAGCAATGGCTGGAGGCAGAACGCTTTTACATCGCCGCGTGCGAGAGCGCTGCCGACTACTTTAACCACTGGCACAGCGACGCCGAAGTCATCGAAACCACTGTTCACTGCTACCACCGATTAGCGCGGTGCTGCTGGGCTCAGGGGCGATTGGATGCGGCAGTCTCGGTGTGCGAAAAAATTCATCAGATGGTGTTAACTCGATTGGGCGAACCCATTGCCAGTGAGGCACGGCTAGACGCCTTGTTAAGAGCCAGTCAGAAGGCCAGCGAAGAACTGCAAATCTATATTATGCGTATGGTCACACAGGCGGAGCAGGTTGAGCAAAAGTCCGTTTGCACGGTGAGTTGCAGGGGCTCAAACTGATGTAAATCAAACGCCAAATCGGTAATAGCATTAGTCTGAACGCATCAAAGAACGACATCTAAGGAGTCAATTGTGGCGGTAGAACATCACGATTTATTGCACGAATTACCCGAATACAAAAACGAAATTCACGATCTTAAAACGTCCAACGCCCATTTTCGTAAACTCTTTGATGAGTACCATGAGTTAACCAAATCCATCGAGAATATGGAAAACGAAGTCACTCCTGCGGCTACCAGCGACGAGGAAACCGCAAAGCTAAAACGTCTGCACCTTAAAGACGAAATGGTGGCGTTGTTGGCGAAAGAACGAGGCTAGTTAATTCCATGGATTTGCAGCAAATTCAAGCCCGCTTGCATCAGCAATTGGAGCAGTTGCAAGATCGGTTGAGCAAGGTTATGGCGGATTTAAGCCAGCCCCATTCGGCCGATTCCGAGGAGCAGGCGCAAGAGCGGGAAAACGACGAAGTACTGGAAAATATCGCGCTCGAAACCAAAGAATCCATCGAGCACATTAAAGCCGCGCTCAGTCGTATTAGTAATGGCAACTATGGGATCTGTGAAAGCTGCGGCGGTAAAATTGCCGAAGCCCGCTTAGAGGCGCTTCCAGAAGCCACCTTGTGTGTAAAATGTGCTGATCTAATTCATTGAAAAGCATAAAAAAGTTTTAGTTTTAGATGATTGCGGGGCGAGCAGTAGCGTAAATCATTGAGCAGCATCAAGCCCGGGAAATCCCGGGCTTTTTTTATTTGCGAAGCCATAACTTGCACAAACTAACTACCCAGGTAAACTGCTTGACCTTATTTACCGGTTGAGTAGAGCCCCATGAATTT
Source organism: uncultured Cellvibrionaceae bacterium (assembly GCA_964342265.1). Classification (GTDB taxonomy): domain Bacteria; phylum Pseudomonadota; class Gammaproteobacteria; order Pseudomonadales; family Cellvibrionaceae; genus Halioxenophilus. The sequence continues at coordinate 17,964 of CAYFFE010000050.1, forward strand.
TTGCCCCCGATGTGCCAGCCCGCTGGCCGAAACCGTAATAGATGACCAGCCTCGCCACGCCTGCTCGCAGGAAAGCTGCGGCTATATTTTTTGGAACAATCCCACACCGGTGGTGGCCATTATCGTAGAGGTGGAAGACGGTGTTGTGCTCGCGCGCAACGTTAACTGGCCGGAAACCTTCTATTCGATCATCACCGGATTTCTAGAACCCGGCGAAGATCCCGCCGAGTGTGCAAGACGCGAAACCCTCGAAGAATTATCGCTTAATTGCGAGTCTGTAGAGCTTGTGGGGGTGTACCCATTTGCCGATCAAAACCAAGTTATTATTGCTTATCACGCTAAAGCCCAGGGTGAAATTGCGCTGAACGAGGAATTGGCCGATTACAAAATCATTGCCATCGATAAATTAAAAGGTTGGGATATGGGCACTGGTTTGGCCATCAACGACTGGCTGGCAAAAGTCCGATAAGTTTATACGTCGATATTTATGGACGACTTAGAATTGCCAGAATCTGTATTAAAGGCTTTAACCCAACAACTGCACAAAAAAATTCCCAACAGTGAATTAAGCTTTACCACATTACCGCATTGTCCCAACATCTCGTTGTGGCTGCTCGATGCCAATTACCCACAGTGGCGATTGACCCACGAGCAAGCCGCCGACTTAATGGACAAACCGCCATTTTGGTCGTTCTGTTGGGCCAGTGGCCAAGTATTAGCGGCGCAATTGCTGCAAAACCCGCAATGGGTAAAAGGTAAATCGCTGTTGGATTTTGGCGCGGGCTCGGGCGTTGTGGCTATTGCCGCAAAAATGGCCGGCGCCGACGAGGTTTGGGTATGCGATCAAGATCCCAATGCCTTGCTCGCGGCAAAAGCCAATGCTTTGGCGAATGGAGTAGCGCTTAATTACTGCAGCGACCTAGAAAACTCGCCTAAAACGCAAGTTATCACCGTGGCGGATGTTTTTTACGATCGCGACAACTTGCCATTACTAACCTACATGCAAGAGCATTTTAGCGAAATTCTTATGGCCGACTGCCGATTAAAAGGCGAACCGCTGCCAGGCTTGACCATTATTGACTATCATCGCAGCCACACGGTTCCGGATTTATCCGAGTCCGATGAGTTTAATAATGTGTACGTGTATCGCAGTCAACCTCTTGAGCAATCTCTTGAGGACGCGCCGAGTTAATCAGAGTCTACATAAAAAGTCAGAGCTTCCTTTAATAAACTCTGTTCTGTTTTGTTCGGTTCTAGGCTAGAGTGCCGTCCTCTATGGCTGCGATGCAGGCGTTGTCGCGTACTGCGTGCAAGGCATTATTAAAAACCATCTCGTCGTTGAACAAAATACTCTTAACCAGAATTTTTCCCGCTTGGTTTTTAATAATAAAAAACTTCTCGCCTTGGGGGCCTTTACCTACGGAAATCATTTCGCTCATCATCGAGCCGACGCGCACGTCTTGAATGGCTCGTTCGGCTTCTTCTTTGGTGGCAAACTCGGCGCTTTCCAACAATTTTTCGCCGTTACCGTTAATAAAATCAAACGAGAAAATGGAATCTTCAGATTTTAGCTCGAAAGTGGCAGCCATAAAATTCTCCAACGAGTTCTAGACCCTTAGCGTATGTTTCCAGTAATGTAAAAAGGAGGAGCAATGGTTATGCCATTCTGAGGCGGAAAAATTCCCGCTAAAACCTGTGCAGTTTTAGCGCATTGTCGTGCTTGATACATAATTCGACAACGACGTTTGTCGATTGAGTGAGTCGCAACATTAATAGAAGCATTAGTAGAAATATTAATAGAAGCATTAATAGGAACATTGATAGAAACTTTAAACGCACTCTGGAGCGTTACCGGTTGCAAGCGTCGAGCTATTGCCCATGAAGGTAGCCGTGAGGGAAGGGCGGCGTTATCCAACCAAGTTCCCCAAAAAAAGTTGAGTAAATGGGTTTGGTTATTGCTGAGCTTGGTTACTATCGATAACTGAGTTAAGCCAAAATTGCGCCCATTAAATCCACTTTTCGGAGGTTTACATGCAACCCCTATCCATTAGCATGAGTATGCCCAATCGTGATTTAGAAAAATCGCCGATGGAAAGAGCCATCACTGCCTTAGCACTCAGTTTGGCTACTCAGCGAGACATTACCCAAGATTTACAGCCGGGCCCGGCTTTGGATATAACCTTTATGTTGGCCAGCAATGATGATAAGCCGGAATTCAAAGGCATGCGCATGGGCGGTTATACCCAAGACGACAACACTCTGTATTTTCAAGCCGCAGTACCAGAAGGTTTTAACCATTCGGAGCAGGCGCAGGATTATGTCGCCGCTGTGTTGGAAGATGTGGTAACCAACGCGATCGATTTTTTCCAAGCCACCGATATTCGGTTTGATGCAATTAATTGGAAACGAGTGGTTAAACCAATTGTTGTTAAGGCTCAGAATATCCAACTGCCCGGCGAAAATATCGAAGCGCCGCAATAAGCACGCTATTCGATAAGCACTCTATTCGGTAAATACACTTTCCTTAAACACGTAGTTCGATAAACACGCGATTGGATAAAAAGCTCAGGCTGCTATCGAGAGCCTATGGAACAAGAATCGATAGAACAAGAGGTGATGGAACAGGAACCGATAGAACAAGAGCCGATGGAAAAAGTTGGTTAACCCATCCGCCAGAGCCTTGCAGCCGTTTAATCAGTCTCCCCATTGCTCGTCGTCATCAAGCTCCGACTCAAAACTGTCGGTCTCTTTGGGGGATTTTTTCATTAACACCCGTTTTAACATGGGGCTGGGCTCGCCATTTAGCTCTTCTTGCAATTGTTCAATCACTTCCTCTACATCGGGACCTTCTTTTACCACAATTGGGTTAATCCCCATGGCGACCAATTGCCTTGTGGCAGAACCGCCAATTGAGCCACAATACACCAAATCGCAGCCCAGTAACCATTTTAACTTGGGCTTGAGTTTGTCTTCGTTGCCGTCTTTCAGTTCTTTGGCAAACAGCTTGGAGGCAACCAAGTCAGCGCTGCTTTGGTCGATATCGTAAACAAAAAAGCCCTGGGCCGAACCAAAATGCTGGTCGACCATGTCCCCATCTTGGCTGGCAAAAGCCACTTTCAGTTTATTGTTGGGCTGTTGTTCCAACAGCTCCGCTACACTGTTTAACTCTGCCAAAGCATTCATTTGTTCTCCTCCAAGAATATTCACGGGCTACGGTAACCATTACACGTTCATGGTTTAGTGCCGAGAAATAATAATGTGGATGGTTGAAGCGAAAAGTGTTCCATCTATTCGAATAATCCGAGGCTTAGCGAATTGTGCAAGGTGCAATTTGGCACAGCTCTTGATCTCAATAAAAATGCTGTGCAGAGCCGCCTGACCATGGATTTACGCACTGTATTTACCGGGCTTAGGTACGCAGGGTGCTCTACAGCTTTGGGCTCGTCCTAAAAGGCGTAAGACCCGTTGCGCCGTACTGTTGCCAACATGTCGGGTTTGCTACAAATCAAACAATTTAAAGGAAGCTCTGAGTCCATTAGAGTTTTCTTTCTATGGCTTGTTTGGGTTTTATCTAAGGAGACAATCAATGAAGCTGGTGGATATCGATTTTAAAGATGAGGCTTTTAAGGCGTGTGTATTAGCAACGGGCTGCGAAAATGCAGCCGATATTATTGAGTTGCGCGCACGTAAGCAAAAGATTAAAAACATTACAGGCATTGAGCATTTAACCGAGTTAAAATTGTTGGATTTAACTCGCAATAATTTAACCCATGTGAATCTCTCCAATAACACTCAGTTGGAAGAGGTTTTTTTAGGTAACAATGCTATTGCGCATTTAGATGTTTCTGGCTGTACTCAGCTCAAGCATTTAGAAGTCTTTATGAATGATCTGCAAGAGCTGGATATTCGCAACAACGCCAAAATTGAAGAGCTCTGGGCCGATGTGAACGAACTGGGAAGTTTGGATTTAACACAAGCATCCGAGTTAGAAGACTTGCGAATTAACGACAACAACATAACCTCGTTGGATTTGTCCCACAACCCAAAAATTCAAAAATTACTGGCGAAAGAAAACCCATTAACGGCGCCGGTGCGCGAGGGCCTAGAGAAATTGGCCATAGATGTTCAGCTTTAGCCGGCTTTTTTTATTTCCTCGATTAATTGCTGTTTTTGTTGTTTTACTTCATTTAATCTTTGATAGATATTGTCGGCGTTGTCTTGTGCTGCTGCGGACTTTAAATTATTGCACGTTTGCATAAGCGCATGCGCGCCGACAATTTTGGCTGAGCCGATTACCGCATCACAGGCGGAAGAAATACTTGTGTGATCGCCTTGTTGATAGGCCTCGGTCATTTTTGTAATGTTTTCATCCAGCACTTTATAAAACATGGTCAGTGCGCGTTCAATTTTATCTTGGTCGTCGGCAAATCGGTTGAGAAGTACGTGTTTGTCCCACAAAACCAATGGCTGAGGGGCTGTGGTAAATTCATCGTTCGATAACCACTCATCAATTGCCTGCAATAAGTCGTTGCGGGCAATGGGTTTGGTGAGATAATCGTTCATACCACTGGATAAACACAGCTCGCGATCACCGCGCAAAGCGTTGGCCGTAAGAGCAATAATGGGGACTTTTTGATAGGCGCTCCCGGCCACGCCGGCACGGATTTTTTGGGATGCGTCAAAACCATTCATCTCTGGCATTTGGCAGTCCATTAAAATTAAATCAAACAATGGCTGGCCATCCTTTTGGCTGCGATTAAGCGCTTCAATGGCTTCTAACCCGTTGCCGGCAACCTCAGAAACAATACCAATGCCCGCTAGCATTTCTAACACCACTTCTTGGTTAATGCTGTTATCTTCTACAAGTAAGAGCCGATGATTGAACGTTGGCAAAGATTTTTTGGGCGCGGCGGTTAAATTGGGTTTGGTTTTTAACAGGTGTTCGTTAATAAACGGCAGTTGTTTGTTGCCCGCTACAATTTGCAAGGTGGCGTATAGGTCGTTGGGGGGGAGCGGTTTTAATAATGAGCCCGAGAAACCGGCATTTTGCAAGCGCTGTTGGTTAGTGTCCTCCATAGACGAGGACACCAATATCAGTGGTGCTTTTGGCTCGTGAGGCAGTTTGTGATACTCGCGGGCAAATTGGTAGCCGTTTTTATCCGGCATATTGGAGTCCACCAAAATAACATCCACGGGAATAGATTGCTGGCAGATGCTGATGGCCTGATCCACACCGTCGGCGGTAATGGTTTCCACTTGCCATTGAGTGAGTAACGACTGAAAAATCTCTCGATTGATGGCGTTGTCGTCGATGATCAGTACCGTAATGCCTTCTGGAATGGCTGTTTCTAGCCAGGTGTTGTCGTGGCTCGTTTGGCTTTTTTCGAGTATGACATTAAAAAAGAAATTACTGCCTTTACCCGGTGTGCTGGTAACCGAAATGCTGCCACCCATTAATTGCGTTAACTTGCGGCAAATGGTTAGTCCCAAGCCTGTGCCGCCGTATTGGCGGGTGGTGGAAGAGTCCGCCTGGGTAAAGGATTCAAATAAGTGGGTAATTTTGTCTTCGGCAATACCAATGCCCGAGTCTTCTACCGAGCAATGCAGCAATAAATAATCGCCGTCTTCTTTTAATTTGGCTCTCAATACCACCTGGCCTTGATGGGTGAATTTAATAGCGTTGTTAATCAGGTTGTTAACGATTTGGCGCAATCGGCCAGGATCACCTCGCGCCATTTGTTGCGATAACCCCGATAAATCCAAAGCCAACTCCAGGCCTTTTTCATGGGCTTTAACCGCAAAGGTTTCCAGTGCCGCGCACAGGGTGTCGTGCAGATTAAAGTCAACGTTTTCCAGCTCGACTTTGTCGGCCTCTATTTTGGAAAGATCTAAAATGTCGTTAATGATGGCCAATAAGCCGTTGGCGCTGTCTTTGGCGATTTTGATTTTTTTATAGCTGTCGGTATCGAGGTTTTTATTGGCCAGTAATTCCAACATACCGAGTACGCCGTTAAGCGGCGTGCGGATCTCGTGGCTCATGGAGGCCAAAAATTCGCTCTTGGCTCGATTGGCCATTTCGGCGGCTTGGGCGGCGTTGCGCAGTTGCTGTTCTAGGTATTTACGTTCCGAAATATCACGCACCAGGCCAATAAAATAATGGGTATTGTTGATATCGATGCGGCTTACTTTTATCTCTACGGGAACCTGCGAACCGTCTTTTTTTAACGCCGTTAAATCACGCTCTTTACCGATGATGTCGAACTGCTTATTGAATTTAGAAAACTTGAGGTAGTTATCGTGGTGCCGGGCCTGATCGGCGCTCATGAGGGTGTTAATGCTTTCGCCCAATATTTCGCTTTCTTGATAGCCCAATAATTGCGCGGCGGTATGGTTGAATAAAACAATTTGCCCTTTAGCGTCGATCATAATCAGGGCTTCGTTCATGCCTTCGAGAATGGTTTCTTGCAGATTTTTCTGCTGAGCCAAATCTTTCAAACTTTGGTGCAAAGCCTGATTCATGGATTGATTGGCTTTTTCTAATTTTTGTTTTTTAACGAAGGTAACCATTTGTTGGCTGAGTTCTGTTTGATAGGCAAACCACAGCGCGACGCCGTAGGCTAAAAAGCGCAGTAAATGCCAGCCCCACCAGGATAAATCCCACAGGCTCGATTGTTGAAACATGGTGGCGGCCAGACCAAACATGGCGCAGTGCAAAATAAACAGCAGATCGTCGGACTTGGGGTTTTGTCGGTGGCTCAGGTACAGGCGCACGGCGGCTGCGAGCAGTAAAATACCGCCCGTCATGTTGAGCACTTTCGCCGTTGGCGTAAAACCGTTGTCGCCCACCATGGTGGGCGCCCAGCTGGGCGAAATTACCGCTGATACGCCGATGACCATCGCGAGCGAAAAAGTGCCCAATAACCAGCGCATTCCAAAGTATTTTTGCCAGCGGGCGGGCAAGCACACAACGGCAAACAATAAACCGCCGTAACAGGTGGCTAAAGAATGCAAAAACACAAAGGCTTGGCCGGGGTGGGTGAGTACGTGGCAGGCGTCTAGCGTGCCCATACCCAATAACGCTGCGGCTATTTGCTTGTTATAACTGGTGCCGGCTTGGTATTTGTCGAGGTTAATCAGCAGCAAGCCCACATAAAAAGCGATGAGGGCTCCTGCCACTTCCATGGCGGAGTGAATGGGTTCGTGCACCCAGCGCCACTCGGCTAGAAGCGTTTGGCCCAGCCACAGAGAAAGAATGTGCAGGGCCAAGGTTACGGCAATAATGTAACCAATCAGGTGGGCTTTGCGGCTGTTCACTCAGCACCTAACGAATAAAGAATGTAATTACTCAGTTAAGCACACATTATTGGGTTTTTCCCCGATTTAGCCGTCCATTCGGTATTCGCCGGCGTCGATCATGCCTTCTAATATGCTTAATAGTTGATGCGGGCTAATCAAACATCCGGGCTGATCTGGCCCAGGCATTATTTCCATCATGGCTTGCTCTTCGATGAGCATGGCCAGAGTGTGCTGCATAAAATCTTCGAGCGATTCTGCCTGGGGTTGGTATTCGGCCCAGATACCGACAGCCGCTTCGCGGGCGTACTTTTGGTAGGGCCAAACGGGCAGGGTGGTTTCGGCCTCGGAGGATTCGCGAAAGATCCATTCGGTGCCGTCGTCCAGGCCCCAAACTTCTTCGGTTTCGAAGATGCGCATCAAAAAGTATTCGAGCTGCTGGGCGGCGGTTAGGGTTTTGGCGGCTTGGTATTCGTTGTCGTAGGGGGCGTAACGCATGGGCTTCTCCGTTATAGGAAACTCTGATTAACTTATCCCTGAGTTAATTGCCGTGCGGTAATTGAAAATGTCATTTCCAATTACCTCCCAAAATCAACCACTT
>CAYFFE010000051.1:0-25821 GCA_964342265.1 uncultured Cellvibrionaceae bacterium
ATCTGCCAGACTGCCACCACCTGTGGCGGACACAAATTCAACACCTGCGGGAATCGGGAAGGAAAGGATGGATTCCGTTACACTTGCACTGGACAGATTACCATAGCGCAAGTTATAGGTTAGCGAGTCATTAGCCGATACAGGGTCTTGGTCCTCGTCTATGCTTACTAGCAATTCTGCGCGAGCGTTTACAATCGCCACCTTAGCGTCTGAGGATACTATTGAACCACCCTGCAATAAATTAGCGGCAATATCTATCTCCGCATCAATTCCTGCACTGTCGATAACGTTTGGCGGAAGACTAAACTGTACTGCCTGCCCAGGGTTGAGAGTATCTATATCCCACACTAACCGCTCATTTTGCTCGCAACTGCCTGGTCTAGATATCTGATTACATGATTCTGCTTCATTTAATGGACCGCTAACTATACTTTCCGCTAAGCCAGCCAGCCCTTCGGGATAATCTAATTGAACCCTTAAGTTGGATTCGACAACATCGCTATCATTAGCCACAGTTATCGTCGCTAAAATTCTTGATCCTGGTACAACGTTATTCCGATCCAGAGCCACATCTAGCTGTAACGCTGAAGCCGAACTTGTAAAACAAAATAATACTGAAGCTATCCAAAATAAGTAATTCTTGGACAGCCAAGCTTTTCCCCAATCAAACAAACGCGCCAACCTATCCACACAACACCTCCATACAAGTTAATATCCCTAGAAGTTATTTTTTAAACAAACAAAATCACAAGCTTGCCAACATTAATTTAATGCGACCAACACCTAACTAAATTCAACAAAAAACACCTAACGACCCGCCAAATAAACTTGATGAGCAGCATATATTTCTGAAATATTGTTTACATTGAGCTTTCTTTTAGCATTAGCCCAATGCAAATGCCCTGTACTTTTTGCCAAGTCGTACTTCTTGATAAAATCCACCACACCACCACCATCAGAAAGTATTTTGACAAGTTGGCTCTCTCTTTTGGTCAGCGTTTCGTGCTGCCAAATAGGTTGTTCATTTATTCTGGACTTCTGAAGTGACTCATCCACCACTACCAAGCAGGCACCATTGGATCCCCGCACGGAGGCAACAAAAGATATTTTTAAAAAGAAATCACTAAATTCAACAACACTTGTTTTCTTAAACTCAAAAACAGCCAGCAGCCCATCACAAAACTCTTTGTATTTATTTTTCTGAAGAACACAAATCTTCTTACCACACCCCTCGTCAAATGAAATTGTTTTGCTTTTACTTACAAACGTGTCAGCCAAACTATTCGCAGCGATCAGATTGCATTCAGCACCTACAAGCATTGCGGGATAAGGCTCCAACTCTAGAAATCCATATAAATAAGCACACCATTGCTCTTGCTCAGTTATTTTTTTTGACAATTTCCAAGCTTTATCAATATGAGGGTAGAAGTCAGATATTTTTTTTAATGTAGACCTATCAAACACATCAAAAAAAAATGCCATGTACAATAACTCTTGATGAACACCACCAACCTCCAAGAGAACAAGATCAGTAATATGTTGAGTTTTTGCCCACGAGAAAATTGGTAGCGCCCTTGAATCCCTATCTAACGACAAACAAAATATCGAACACCCATTCGTAGCCTTTCGATCAAAATCATCACTCAAACAAGCACGTAATAACTCTCGAAGCAACTCATTGTTGTTTGTTAATAATTTATTTATATCCTTTTCTGGTAGGCCACAACAGTACACTTCGCTCAAACCAGAATAAGCAGATGTAAACGTCAAGTCGACATCTGCAACTTTAGAGCACTGACACAACATCCCACCAAAAGCTTTCAATTCCCTACAAAGACACGCCAAAGCACGCTTCCAATGGGTCGGGTTATCTATAGACCTATATATCGAGGGAAAAACATCATCGGCGTCATTAGTTTTATCAACACTATCCATAGCACCAAACACAACACTGAATTTCTTTTTTGAATATTCCTAAATACTAAAAACGTACCAAAGGCAAAATAGGGTAAAGGCCATCAACGGAAATGGCGCTACAAATAGGATAAAAGCTCGGCCACCGAGCTGTTGTCAGAGGTCAGAACACCCCAGCAAGAAGACAGGTGTAAGGTTAGCAGAAATCCCAAATGATGAATACTAGAACGAGTAATAGGTTTTAGATTAAATTAATGACAATATATTTAAAAATTAATACAATTGTCGCAAAAATCTCTGCTGCCAGCGAATTGCACCAATTAAAATGTAAGCCACAGAAACAAACCTAACAAGCATTACAAAATGCTTACAGTCATTACTATTTAGCACGCATTGTTTATTAATATATTAAAGATGGAATAGTTTCCCATTACTGAATAGCAACCTACTAAAGCCAAAAAATAAGAACAACATGTATTTATTGGAGGAAACTCTAATCAATTACTTTCAGATTCAAGCGCCGCAAGGCAATTGAAAATATCTTTCACAAACACCTATCAAAACGAAAAGCTGGCTTCGTCTGTACATCACTGCCATGGATAACATACAAGTTTTGTATCATAAGACTACCCTTGTAAAAATTTAATTTCTGAGTTAATCAAAGTCACCTATACCCCCTTTTGTAGCACTCCCCCAAAGAACCTTTCCCCAGCAACCCCCAGCGCGAATTAAGTAATAAATTAATCAAATTACACTCTTTCAAATGCCAGCGCTTTAAAATAGCTTTTGTAATCTAAATGCGTTATGTTTCGTGCCAGAAAAGGATATTCCTTCGTTAATACAGTTTTTATGAGGTAACTACATGGACAATCAATACAAAACCCCAGAGTCTGACTTACAAAGCGCAGAAGCAAACAACTCCGGCATGGGAGAAGATACTTTTCCCGAAGGCGTTAAAGGATGGAGCTGGGGCGCTTTCTTCCTTAATTGGATTTGGGCTTGTGGCAACAAAACTTGGATCGGATTGCTGGCATTAATTCCCTATGTTGGGTTTATTATGGCGATAATCCTAGGCATAAAAGGCAGACAGTGGGCTTGGAAAAACAAACGCTGGGAAAGCGTAGAGCACTTTAATCGAATTCAAAAAAAGTGGTCATTTTGGGGCGTACTATTGGTCATTTTGCCGGCAGCACTGGGGATTTTAGCAGCGATACTCATTCCTATTTTCAGCAATTAGTAAAACCGAGTTAAGCCAACTCCCATCTTCTAAAATTAAGTGCACCACTCGACAAAAAAGCTCTGATATTCTCAGAGCTTTTTTATGTAGGTAAAAAATCTATTACCCGCAGTTTCGGATAATAAGTATAACTGGCGCGGTCGATTTAAATTGACAAGTAACAAAAACAGATCAACTCAAAACCACTCAAACACGGATAAAGATGGATTCTTTACCTTAATCTTTTAACTTAAACAACTCCACGCTCTCGAATAGACTGAAATCCATCAACCATTACTTTATTTAACAAATTTTGAGTATTTTCTGATTCATTAACACTTGGAAAATCACAATTTGGGGGAGGCACGTTTAGAAACCGACTTAGCGGTTCCCAGCCTTCGCGGACATCAAAAACCAGTAATCTGTCGGCGGGAATGGTTGCTTGCACATCTCGAACATGTTCTTCGTAGCGTTTAATTAAATGAGCTTTATCGTGCATTTTATCCTGTAGAAATTTGCCAATGGTGAAGTACATAAACTTTCCCATTTCCGCATTTCTAACGTGATTTATCCAATGAGGGGAAAAAATAGTTTCTTGAACAGAATCAAACCAGGATTCGGGATCCCTCACCGTTAGTATAATTTTGGCCTGAGGATAAAACTGGGCAAGCGATTTGTAACTGCCGCAAGCCGGGAAATCTACAACCGAGCGAAAACCGCTGAACAAACGCTCCCACTGAGGTGCACCATTGACGGCCTCAATCCATTGTTGCCAATGCTCGGGACCACGAGCCAAGCACTCCACCATGTGATAGCACGGGCCAAAGCCGAGCTGCTCCAGCGCTATTTTTAAACTCATGGTGCCGGTTCGTCCAAAACCTGCGCCGATTACCTCTAGCCCCATATTTCTGCCAATAAAATTACATCTTCAGCCGGCAATAATAGCCCAATGGCTTTTTAAATTCAGCACGGCAACGTTCCAGTAACCGTACGCTCTATCCATCAGCCGGCACCAACACCGTTAACGACTGCGGTTTGATGTGAATAGTTAGCGGTAAATCGTTGTACACTTCGCCATCTAAAACGTATTCGTCGGCATTTTTTACGCTGATTTTTATTGTTTTTGCCTGGCGGTGATGAACACTGGAGCTGCCCCGTTTAAAGGGCGAAACTTCTTTTTGTGCGCCGGTTAATGCCAACTCCACTAACCTGAATGCGTTGTCGGTAACGCCTTGTCCTGGGTCTAGCCAAGTGATGTCCAAAAGACCATCAGTGTAGTCCGGTGAGCCGCCACCTTGAGCAAGCACAGAAGTAATCGGCGCTAAATTAGCTACCACTAAGCTGGATGTTTCGAGCGTTAATGTTTCGCGCTCATCCAGTTCTAACTCCAGAGTTAATTGAGTATTCTCGTTGATTGCTCGCCACAGTCCTTGCAAATAAGCCAATTGGCCCAGGGTATCTTTATTTAGCTGCTCGCTATTAACCACCATTTGTTGCTCAAAGCCCACGGCCGCTAATAATAAAAACGGCTTGCCATTGCATTGGGCGGTATCGATGGTTTGTGGCTGACCACTAACAATGGCCTCACAGGCATTTTCGATGGTGGCATCCCACAAACCAAAAAGTGTTTTAGCCAGAGCATTGGCCGTACCTAAAGGAATTATGCCCATACTGAGGTCGGAATCGATGAGCTCACAAGCCACCGCCGCCACAGTACCATCACCTCCGCAGGCGACAATTTTATCACCAGGAGCCAGCCGCAATTCGTTCATCCAATCAGCGGCGGATTTTTTTCGAGTAATTTTGCATTCGTGTACGTGAAAATGCGGCTGTAATATTTGCTGGACTAGTTTTTTTTGTTTTTTCCAACTGCCACCACCGGATTTTGGGTTTACCAGCAACCACACATTGTTAAGTACTTTAAGCTCGCCAGCATTGTGCCAATGCTTTAAGGCTTTGAGCTGCCGGCGATTGAGTTTGGCTTTTTTTCGAACCGCCTGTACATCGTTCATAATGGTCGACAACTGAGCCTGCTGGTTTTGACTTAATAAATACGCCAGCACCAATAAAAAAGAACGGCCACGGCCGAGCGCACAGTGCACCATTACCGTGTTGCCCTGTTGCAAATGTTGGTGCAGCCAGTGGATGGCTTTTTTAATTTCGGTTAATTTGGGAATGGCGTGGTCCAGTACCGGCACATTGAGGTAGTCGATGTCGGCGTTAATTGATCGCCAATTAAAGGCATCGAATTCGGCGGTAACGTCCAAAATGGCATCGATATTTTTCGCCTGCAATTCCGACAGCGTGATTCCGGTTAATCGGCTGCCCAAATAGAGGTTATCGTCAACTTTGTGCAGTGGTAATTCCCGATCGTGGTACAGCCGAAAACCGTTGTAAATTCTCGCACCTAATAAAAACGGAATAAATAACCAACGCGTCCACCAGGGAATGCGACCATCAAGACCTTTGCGAAACACTTTAGGCCGGTTGATGCCGTAAGCTATGGCAACGGTGAGAAGCGACAGTACCGGCCAAAGCAATAGCAGCTGCAACCATACAATGGAAACTTGCCAGGTGATGAGCGCGAGTAAGAGTGCGCTGCAGCCATATAAAATAGCGTATTTATTGGGCGTCACGTTGGTTTCTAATGTGTAAATGCATGGGTTTTGGAATAAATAATTTAATGAGCGATCAATGCCAGTATTTCTTCGTGATGAAGCGTTTCTTTCTCTAATAAGGCCGCGACTAAACGCTCCAGCGCCGGTTTGTGAGTCGTGAGCACTTCGGTGGTGTTGGTTTCGGCCTCCAACAACAATCGCCGCACTTCGTCGTCGATGAGTTTGGCCGTTTGCTCGCTAAACTCTTTCGGTTCGGCCATTTCGCGCCCTAAAAAAGGGTGCTCTTCACCCACGCGATAACCCACCGGCCCCAGGTTTTTCGCCATACCCCACTGACCCACCATTTTGTAGGCCAGTTGCGTGGCTTGTTTTAAATCGTCCGCCGCACCCGAACTAACGCCGCCGCACAGTAATTGCTCGGCCACGCGCCCGCCCATAAAAATCGATAATCGCTCCAACAAATAATCCTCGTTGAGATTGTGCCGATCTTCCACGGGAATTTGTTCGGTCACCCCCAAAGCACGCCCCCGAGGTACGATGCTGATTTTTTCCACCGGGTCACTGTGCTCGGCCAAATGCGCAGTGAGAGCATGGCCGGCCTCGTGACAAGCGATGCGTTTGCGCTCGGAGGCATTGAGCAAATCGGTGCGCGGACTGCCCATTAATACTTTGTCGCGAGCATCGATAAAATCCTGCTGCTGCAGCGATTGCCGCGCGTCGCGCACGGCCGAAAGCGCTGCCTCGTTAACCAAATTGGCCAGCTCCGCGCCGGAAAAACCCGGTGTGGAGGCCGCCAGTGCCTCCAGTTGTACATCGTCCGCCAATTGTTTTTTACGGCAGTGTACCTGCAAAATGGCATGGCGCGCCGCCCGCTGGGGCAACTCCAAAGTGACTTTGCGATCGAAGCGACCGGGCCGCAGCAGTGCCGGATCGAGTACATCTGGGCGGTTGGTCGCGGCCAGCACTACCACTGCGTCCTCGGCGTCGAAGCCGTCCATTTCGGCCAGTATTTGATTGAGCGTCTGTTCGCGCTCATCGTTGCCGCCGCCCATGCCTGTGCCACGCACCCGCCCCACGGAGTCGATTTCGTCGATAAACACCAGTGCCGGAGCCTCTTTGCGGGCTTGATCGAACATATCGCGCACGCGCGACGCACCCACCCCCACAAACATTTCGATAAATTCCGAGCCACTTACCGAATAAAAGGGCACGCCCGCCTCACTAGCGGTGGCTTTGGCAAGCATGGTTTTGCCCGTACCCGGTGGCCCCATCATTAAAATGCCGCGCGGCATGTGCGCATCGAGGCGATGGTATTTATTGGGCGTTTTTAAATAATCGATCACTTCTTGTAAATCCTGCTTGGCGCTGTCGAGCCCGGCGATATCCTCGTAACTGAGCCCGCCGGTGTCGGCTTGAAAGCGCTTGGCTTTGGAGCGACCAAATCCCGTCATGCCGCCGGCACCATTGCCCAAGCGATTTTGCAGCGCGCGACTGCTCCAAATAAAAAAGCCAATAATTAACAGCCAAGGCAAAAAGCCCACCAGCATTTGCGCCCAAAACGGCACTTTATCGGCTTCGGTAATAATGCTGACTTGGTGTTCGTCCAGCAGTGTTAACAAGCGTTCGTTTTCCAATCGCGGCACAACAACCTGAAAGTCGTAAGTGGTGTTGGCCTCATCCGATTGCACGTAGCGGCCCCGCACTTGCTCGCCTTTAAAGGTCACCTCGGCAACTTCGTTAGCGCGCACCTGATCTAAAAATTCGGAGTAGGTGAGTGGCTCCATGGGCGCGGATACGACCACTTTGGTGAAGTAATACACCAAAAAAGCGAAGATAAAAATCGGCAACCATTGTTGCCAGAAATTCTCAGGAGGTTTTTGCGGTTGGGTTGCAGTCATGACAGCTCGTTATTTTTTTGCCAAGATGGATTAGAGCACTTTTTGCCGATAGTTTTCGAGGCGTTTTTGCGGGTGTTGATGTAAGTCAGCTCTTATTACTCCTTGAGAATACACAATAGAGCGCTTTATTTTGGCATTTTTTTGTCAAGCCAAATATTTCCTGGTGGAGCAACCCCATGTCTAAGTCTGCCTGGCTGATTGGCGCAGCCGTATTAATTATTTTGCTGTTGGTCATGTGGCGGCCCTGGCAGGAGCAGGCCATCGCCGTGTATTTGGTTACCGCCGAAACCGGCCCCGTGGAGGACTCGGTGGCCAACACCCGCACCGGCACCATTCAAGCTTGCCAACGCTCCAAATTATCCATGCCCACAGGCGGCACGGTGGCCCGCTTATTGGTTGATGAAGGCGATAACGTGATCGCCGACCAACTGTTATTGGAGCTTTGGAACAAAGACAAAAAAGCGTTGGTGGAACAATCGCAACAGCACTTACTATCGCTTAAAGAACAGGAAAAAAGCAGCTGCTTAACCGCCCAATTGCGCCAGCGCGAGGCCCAGCGCCAAGAGCAATTGCTGGCGAAAAAACTCACCTCCGAGGAGCGCGCCGACGCCGCTCGCACCGCCGCTGAAGCGGCACAAACGGCCTGTGCCAGCAGTCAATTTCAATGCCAAATGGCTGAAGCCACGCTAGATTTGCATCGCGCGCAACTGGAACTCACCCAATTGCGCGCGCCCTTTGCCGGCGTGGTGGCCGAAATCCACGGCGAAGTGGGCGAGTACATCACGCCCTCGCCCCCGGGCATCGTCACACCGGCGGCGGTGGATTTAATCGATTACAGCTGCCTATACGTGAGCGCACCCATCGATGAAATCGACGCCGCTCGCGTGGCCATAGGCCAGCCGGCACGAGTTACGCTAGATGCCTACCGCCAGGCGGCGCTGGCCGGCACGGTAACCCGCATCGCGCCCTATGTGCTGGATTTGGAAAAACAAGCGCGCACCGTGGATGTGGACGTAACACTCGAATCCATTCCCGACAACATCAATTTGTTGGTGGGTTACAGCGCCGATATTACCGTAATTTTGGCCGCTCAAGAAAACACCCTGCGCCTGCCCAGCGAAGCCATTTTGGCCGATGGCAGTGTCTGGCGGGTGAACGACGCCAACCGCCTGGAAAAACAACCGGTGAGCGTGGGCATTGGCGACTGGTCATACACCGAAATCCTCGACGGCCTAAAACCCGGCGATCGCGTTGTGCAAAGCCCCGACCTGCCCGGACTGGAAGCGGGCAAACTGGTGATCGAGCAGGATGATTAAGCTCACCGATATTCACAAAACCTTTTTAATGGGCGACACACCCGTGCACGCGTTGAACGCCGTGGATTTAACGGTACAACGTGGGGAATATTTATCGGTAATGGGCCCATCCGGCTCGGGCAAATCCACCCTGCTCAATATGCTCGGCCTGCTCGACCGACCCGATAGCGGTGAATATTGGTTACTGGATCAGGCCACACGCACATTATCCGAACCCGCACGAGCACGCTTGCGCAGCCAAACCATTGGATTTGTGTTTCAGGCCTACCACTTGGTGCCGCGCCTCACCAGCTTGGAAAACATCGAACTGCCCATGATGCTCGCTGGGGTTAGTCGCAAGCAGCGTCGTCAGTTGGCCGGCGACGCCATGCAACGCCTGGGTATTGCCGAACGCGCCGATCACCTGCCCAAACAGCTCTCCGGTGGCCAGCGTCAGCGGGTGGCCTTAGCGCGAGCCATTGTGCAAAAACCGGCATTGCTGCTGGCCGACGAGCCCACCGGGAATTTGGACAGCCACTCGGGTGCTGAGGTGGTGAAATTATTGGAAGAACTCAACCGCGAGGGCATTACCCTGCTGGTGGTAACCCACGATGCCGCCTTGGGCGCGCGAGCCAAACGCCGCCTGCGCATGGTCGATGGTGCCATTGTGGAAGACATTAAAAGCCCAGCGGCCGAGCACTCAACGCCGTGAAGCTTTTCGATTACGGCCGCTACGCCGGTGTCGCGGTAGCCCGTTACCGCTTCAAAAGCGCCATGATTGTCTTGGCCATTGCCTTTGCGGTGGGCTCGGTACTCACGCTTACGGCCCTCGGTGAAGGTGCCAAGCATTATGTCACCAGCCAGTTCAGCTTTTTGGGCACCAACGTGCTGGTAATGTTTCCCGGTCGCAACGAAACCACCGGCGGCATGCCGCCGGTGACCGGTGCAGCGGCACGCAACATCACGCTAACTCAGGCCTATCATCTGCAAACCCGGCTCTCTGCCGTGCAATCGGTGGCGCCTATCGTAATTGGCAGCGCCGAGGTGGCCTTTGGCAGTCGCGCCCGAGAAGTCATCGTGTTGGGTACCACCGATAGCTTTTTGCACATCCGCGAAATGGAATTATCACTGGGCCGCAACTTAAATATCGACGACATTCGCCGCGCCAGCAACGATTGCCTCATCGGCGAGACTCTGCGCCGAGCGTTGTTTGAATCCAACCCAGTGATCGGCCAGATTGTGCGTGTGCAGGATTACCGCTGCCGAGTGGTGGGCGTGCTGGCCGGGCGCGGCGACGCCTTCGGCTTGGATTTAAGCGATGGCTTAATTTTACCGGTGGCCAGCGCCCAGCGATTGTTTAATACCGAGGCGCTGTTTCGCGTAGCCATCGAGTTGCGCCCGCAAGCCTCGGTGGAGCGTACCAAAGCACAAATTCTGGCCACCATGACCGAGCTGCATCAGGGCGAGTTGGATGTCACCATCGTCAGCCCAGACGCCATGCTCAACACGCTAGGCCAAATCATCACGATCATGACCCTAGCCGTGGCTGCCATTGCCAGCATCAGCCTGCTGGTGGCCGGCTTGCTCATTATGAATATCACGCTCATCAGCGTTAGTCAGCGCACTCAAGAAATCGGCCTGATTAAAGCGCTGGGCGGCTCGGCGAGCCAGGTGTTGCACCTGTTTTTAATCGAATCCTTTTTGCTGGCCGCCGGTGGCTGTGTGCTGGGGCTACTCACCGGTTGGGCGTTGGTCACAGCCGGCAACCACTGGTTTGCCGAAGCCCAGTTTGCCATTCCTCTTTGGGCCTTGGTGTTAGCCATTGCTGTGGCGCAAATTACCAGCCTGGCCTTTGCCTGGCTGCCCGCCAAACGAGCCAGCGCCATGGCACCCATCGACGCGCTGCAAAATCGGAGTTGAGTGTGCAAATCAGCGATGCCTTACAGTGGATCACCCGCGCGGTACTCAGCCAAAAACAGCGCAGTACCATCACCGTTATTGGTATTGCCGTGGGCATTATGGCCGTAACGCTGCTCACCTCGGTGGGCGAAGGCCTGCGCACTTACTTAATCGACAGCTTCTCGCAATTCGGCACGCGCATTATCGCCGTCACCCCTGGACGAGTGACGACCCAGGGCCTGGCCGGCATGTTGAGTTCGGTTAAACCGCTAAGCGTGGCCGATGCCGAATCCCTGCGCCGGCTGCCTTATGTCACCGAAGTGGTGCCTTTGGTGAGCGGCACGGCGCGGGTGGAGACCGCCCAACTCGGTCGCGACACCAACGTCATTGCCGCGGGCCATCAAGCCGCCGCCGCTTGGAAAATTAACGTCGCACAGGGCCGGTTTTTACCCGATGACGATCCCGTGGCGGCCCGCGCCTACGCAGTGCTGGGCTCCAAACTCAAACGCGAACTGTTTGCCGATGGAAATCCGCTCGGGCAATTAATTCGCGTGGGCGGCAATCGCTATCGCGTGATTGGTGTGATGGAATCCAAAGGCCAACTGTTGGGTTTTGATCTCGACGATGTGGTGTACATTCCGGTGGGGCGCGGTTTGCAATTGTTTAATCGCGAGAGCCTGATGGAAGTGGATGTGGTGTTTGGCCCGCAAACCACCAGCGCCGAAATGAGCCGGCGCATCAAAGAGCATCTCACACGGCTGCACGGGCGTGAGGATTTTACCCTGTTCACCCAGGAAGACATGCTCTCTAGCCTCGATAGTATCTTGTCGTTTTTAACCATGGCCGTGGCCGGCCTGGGTGGTATTTCGCTGTTTGTGGGCGCAGTGGGGGTGCTCACCATTATGATTACCGCCTTAAAAGAGCGCACCCGCGAGGTGGGATTGCTGTGCGCACTGGGCTGCCAACGGCGACAAATTTTACTGCTGTTTTTGGGCGAGGCAGTAGTGTTGGCCGCCGGCGGTGGTCTGGTGGGCATTTTAGTGGCCCTGGCGCTCATCGGCCTGGCTTTATTGGCCCTGCCCGATCTGCCGTTGGCAATTCACATGGGCTATCTTTTATTGGCGTTGGCGCTGTCGATGTTGATTGGTTTACTGGCGGGTATTATTCCGGCCATACACGCCGCTCGACTCGACCCAATAACGGCACTAAGAGATGAATGAAAACTCAAAACGGCAAATTTAAACGCGCTCAACAATTGAAATTAGCCGAATAAATCTTACTTTAACGGGATAGCGTTGTTAATTTTTCCGACCGAGGTTCACCGAGGCACTGTTTAGTAAACCACAATTAAATAGCCCACAGTTAAGTACAAGCTCAACAATCATTTTCGCGTAATTCTCACTATAGAATCACTCTAGGATTGCTATGGAATTTAAAGATTATTACAAAATTTTAGGCGTGGCCGAAAACGCCGACGACAAGAGCATCAAAACGGCTTACCGCAAGCTCGCCCGCCAATATCATCCAGACGTCAGCCAGGAAGCCGATGCGGAAAACAAATTTAAAGAAATAACCGAAGCCTACGAAGTATTAAAAAGCAAAGACAAGCGCGCAGAATACGACGAGCTGCGAAAATACGGCCGCAACGGTCGCTTCCAGCCACCGCCCGATTGGCAAAATCGCGCTGGTGGTGGCCAGGAGCAGGAATTTTATCACGGCGATTTTTCCGAATTTTTTAATTCCATTTTTGGCAATGCCGGCGGTGCCCGCAGCGGCTTTCGAGGTTTTGAAGGTTTTACCGATGGCGCACACTTTAACCAAAACGCGAAACACAAAGGCGAAGACATCGAAGCCGAGCTGGCTGTTTTTTTAGAAGACACACTGGCCGAAGAATCGAAAACCATTCACTACCAAATACCGCACATCGACGGGCGCGGGATGCGCAGCTTTAAGGAAAAAACCTTAAAAGTTAAAATTCCCGCAGGCGTCGCCGACGGTGAACGCATTCGCTTAAAAAATCAGGGCGCACCGGGATTTAACGGTGGCGAAAACGGCGATTTATTTTTGCGCATTCGCCTTGTTCCACACCCGTTGTTTGATGTGCAGGGTCACGATCTGTACGTTACCGTTCCCATTGCGCCCTGGGAGGCAGTTCTCGGCGCTAAAATTGTGGTACCCACACTGGACGGCAAAGTCAGCCTGTCGATTCCCGCCAATTCCCAGGCAGGGCAAAAGCTGCGCATTAAAGGCAAGGGCTTACCCACTAAAACCGGGCGCGGCGATTTGTTGGCGGTGTTAAAAATTGTGGTGCCTAAAGCCGACAGCGAACAACAAAAACAAGCCTGGCAAACGCTGGCCGAGGCCAGCAACTATAATCCCAGAAGCGACAGGCAATAGGGGGCAGCACAATGACCGAACGTGTAGTGTATTTTAGCTTTGAACAATTCAGTCACCGACTGCCCCTAAAACCTGACCAAATTATAGAAATCGTCGAGTTGGGTATTGTCGATCCACACGGCAGCCAACCGCAAAACTGGCAGTTTGATATGACCATGCTGGCGCAAGCGCGCAAAGCTTGCCAACTGCACCAGCAATTGGAAGTGGATTGGCCCGGTGTGGCACTGGCACTGCAATTGCTGCACCGTTTGGAAAAATTGGAACAGGAAAACGCGCAATTAAAATCGCATCTGGCTCGATTTGTGCGTCTTTAAAAAATGCCCATTGTTCAGCAAAAAAAGATAATTCGTGTTTATACGTTGTTTTACCTGTCAGTAGATCAGCCTAGCTTCTATGACACGATCTGCTAAACTGGACGGCGTTTTATTAACAAAAAGCGCCTAGTAACTCAGCGCTTTTTAAATTGTTAGTTTGGCCTAGGATTGTCCGAAGCCTTGTTTTTATTAGCCAGTTTGTAGAGAGTATTAATGCACTTTACAAACCATCGCATCAAAATTGCCCGATATTTTTCGCGCGTCAGTAAAAATTATTTTGCTAATTGCGTTGTTTAATCGTTGCATAGATGCGGGCTTGCTTGAGCATACAGCTCAGAGAGGTGCGAGCCTTTCAAGTTGGTAGGCAGTGGCCTTTTTTTACCGACTGCCTAACTAATTGCAGCCGACTGTTTTACATAAAATGGTTAATGGGCAAAAGGGTAACTTTTTTACCCGCTTCGTTCAGCTCGATATTTAAAAACACGAGCTGAAATTTTAGGTGGCGTTTTAGACCAAGCTATTTGTCAATCAGCAACAAAGGTCGAAACACACATATGTGCGGTATTTGCGGCGAAATTCGCTTTAACAACCACTCCCCTTCCGTTGGCGCTGTTGAGCGCATGGCCGAAAAACTGGTTCCTCGTGGCCCCGATGCCGGCGGCATTTATGCCCAGGGCAACATGGTCTTTGGCCATCGACGTTTAAAAATTATCGATTTAACCGAGCACGCCCAACAGCCCATGCACGATCCCGCGCTGGGACTTACGCTGGCGTTTAACGGCTGCATTTACAATTACAAAGAACTGCGCGAAGAATTAAAGCAGTTGGGGTACGTGTTTTTCTCCAGCGGCGATTCCGAAGTGATTCTTAAGGCTTATCACGCCTGGGGCAGCGACTGCGTCAAACGTTTCAACGGCATGTTTGCCTTTGCTATTCATCACCGCGACACGGGCAAAGTGGTTATGGCCCGCGATCGCTTTGGCATCAAGCCTTTGTACTTGGCCGAAATCGACGGCGGCTTACGCTTTGCCTCGTCGCTGCCGGCAATTCTCGCCAGCGGCGGCATCAACACCGATATCGATCCCATAGCGCTGCACCATTACATGCAGTGGCACGCGGTAGTCCCACCGCCTCACACGCTTTTGGCGGGCGTGCGCAAATTGCCGCCGGCCACCATTCGCGAAATCGAAGCCAACGGCGAGTATTCACAGCGTCGTTTCTGGTCGCTGACCATGGGCCCTATCGACGACGACAGCCAAAAAACCGAAGCCGACTGGCAGGCGGAGTTGTTGGCGGTAATGAAAAAGTCCGTGGCCCGTCGCTCCATTGCCGATGTGCCCGTGGGCGTGCTGTTATCCGGCGGCTTGGATTCCAGTTTGATTGTGGGTTTGTTGGCCGAGCAGGGCCAAACCGATCTGCACACCTTCTCGGTGGGCTTTGAAGCCGCCGGCGGTGAATCCGGGGATGAATTCAAATATTCCGACATTATCGCCAAACACTACGACACCGATCACCACCAAATTCGCGTGCCCTCAAGCCGCCTACTCGAAACCTTGCCGCAAACGTTCCAGGCGATGTCGGAGCCCATGGTGAGCTACGACAATGTGGGCTTTTTTCTGCTCTCGCACGAGGTGGCCAAGCACTTAAAAGTGGTGCAAAGCGGCCAGGGTGCCGACGAAGTGTTCGGCGGCTACCACTGGTATCCGCCCATGGTGGATACCACCGATGCCACCGCCACCTATCGCCAGCACTTTTTCGATCGCAGCGAAGAGGAATACGCTCAGGCGGTGCATCCGCGCTTTGTGCACGAAGATTACAGCCAACAGTATGTGCACCAATATTTTCACAATCTGCACACGCCCTCGCCGGTGGATAAGGCTTTGCATCTCGACACCAACGTCATGCTCGTCGACGACCCAGTAAAACGCGTCGACAACATGACCATGGCTTGGGGCCTGGAGGCCCGTGTACCGTTTTTGGATCACGAAGTGGTGGAGTTGGCTGCACGCATGCCCGCCGAGCTTAAAATTCAGCAAGGCGGCAAACACATTCTCAAAGAAGTGGCGCGCAAGATTATTCCCAACGAGGTTATTGATCGCCCCAAAGGCTATTTTCCGGTACCGGCTCTGAAGTACATCGAAGGTCCGTATCTGGAGTTTGTGCGCGGATTTTTGGATAGCCAAGCCGCCCGCGAACGCCAGTTATTTCAGCGACCTTACTTGGAAAGTTTAATGTCTGCCCCCAGAGATCACATAACCCCGCTCAGAGGATCTAAACTTTGGCAGGTAGCCATGTTGGAGATGTGGTTACAAACTCACGGAGTTTAACCATGACAAACAGCACAGAGAGCCAGGCCGATAGCAACAAGCATCAGGATCCCATGGACCCCTCGTCCATGGCATCGCTAAAACACTGGGGCGATCCCCTGGCCGACGACGCCAATCAACCCATGGCCCACGAGGTCACTCTGGATTGCGGTTGGGGGCGCTTGCTGTTTGGTCAAACTTACAAAAATCCGCAGACCGTGGCCGAAATTTTGCGCCGGGAGAAAAAGGGCCAGCGTGACATCGCCCTGTACGTGCGCGATCCCAATTTAATACTGGCGCATGCACCCCAGGAGCTATTCCTCGACCCTTCCGTTACCTATCGTTTGGATTTTCGCGAATACGAGCCCAAAACCGAACAACCGCAAGCCGTGCGCATTCGCCCTATTCGCGATGACGACCACCAAGGCAGCATTGATCGCCTGTATAAAATTCACAATATGGTGCCCGCCTACGACGGCTTTTACAGCAAGCTCAAGGAAATTTCCGCCATTACCATGCTGGTGGCCGAGGACATTAGCACCGGCGATATCATCGGTGCCGTCACCGGCGTGGACCACAAGCTCGCCATCAACGACCCCGACAACGGCTGCAGCCTGTGGGCACTGGTGTCCGATCCTCAGGCGCAAATTCCCGCCGTGGGTGAATGGCTGACTCGCGCGCTCATCGAATCCATGCAGGCCGCCGGGCGCGATTTTATGGATTTGTCGGTGATGCACAACAACACCAAAGCCATCAAGCTCTACGAAAAACTGGGCTTTGTGCAGGTGCCGGTGTATTGCATCAAAAAGAAAAACTCCATCAACGAGCGCTGGTTTGTGGGCGAAGACCCGGAAGAAGGCCTGAATATTTACGCCAAAATCATCACTATGGAAGCCCGCCGGCGCGGCATTGGTGTAGAAGTGCTCGATACCGAAGGCGGTTTTTTTAAACTGACCTTGGGCGGGCGCTCGATTACCTGCCGGGAATCGTTGAGCGAGCTGACCAGCGCCATCGCCATGAGCCGTTGCGACGACAAAGCCGTTACCCGGCGCGTGATGGAAGCCGAAGGGCTGCGCGTGCCCGAGCAAATCACCGCCGATAATCCGCAGCTGGTGGAAGACTTTTTAAACCTACACCATCGCGTGGTGGTTAAACCGGCGCGCGGCGAGCAGGGGCGCGGTATTAAGGTGGGCTTAACCGATCTGGCCGAAGTTAATCAAGCCATCACCGAGGCGGCCAGCTACTGCGATAAAGTGCTGCTCGAAGAGTGCGTAGAAGGCGAGGATTTGCGGGTTATTGTTATCGACTATCAAGTGATCGCCGCCGCCGTGCGCCGCCCGCCCTACGTGGTGGGCAATGGCAAGGATAGCGTCGAACAATTGGTAGAAACCCTCAGCCAGCGCCGCTCGGCGGCAACCCACGGCGAGAGCACCATTCCGGTGGATGCCGAAACCGAGCGCTGCGCCCGCTTGGCAGGCTTTGGTCTGCAGGATATTCTGCCCGCAGGCACGCGCATAAAAGTGCGCTCTACCGCCAATTTGCACACCGGCGGTACCATTCACGATGTGACGCCACAACTGCACCCGGTACTGGCCTCGGCCGCCAAACGCGCGGCGCGCTGTTTGCATATTCCGGTGGTGGGCCTGGATTTTCTGGTGCCCAATGTGCACGGCCCAGATTACGTGATTATCGAGGCCAACGAGCGACCGGGGCTGGCCAATCACGAGCCGCAACCAACCGTGGAGCGGTTCGTCGATCTATTATTTCCGCACACCAAAAGCGTCATTAACGAAAACGGGCAAGAGACCTAATGCAACTGGAAATCGATCAAGACTACTTACACAAAACCCTGGATGCACTGCTAAAAACACCCAGTCCATCAGGCATGACCGACGAAATCGTGCGCCTAGTGTGCGCCGATCTGGATGAAATGGGCATTTCTTATGAGCTGACTCGCCGCGGTGCCATTCGCGCCACCATTCCCGGCCAGCAGCCCTCGCCACGCCGTGCCATTGCTGCGCATTTAGACACCTTAGGGGCCATGGTTAAAGGCATTAAACGCAATGGCCGTCTGCGCGTGGTGCCCATCGGCCACTGGAATGCCCGTTTTGCCGAAGGGGCACGGGTAAAAGTGCACTGCGACAGCGGTATTATTCTCACCGGTACCATTTTGCCCTTAAAGGCCTCGGGCCACACCTACAACACCGAAATCGACAGTCAGCCGTCGGCCTGGAGCAACCTGGAGATTCGCCTGGACGACCCCAGCGTGTCGGTGGATCAACTCTGGGAAAAAGGCGTGCGGGTGGGTGATTTCGTGTCGGTGGATTCACAGCCGCAATTTACCGAAAACGGCTTTATCAACGGTCGCCATCTGGACGACAAAGCCGGTGTTACCGCCATTTTAGGGGCGGCCAAAGCCTTAATCGACAGCAACATAAAACCCACTCTGGACTGCCACCTGCTGTTTACCATTTCCGAGGAAGTGGGCGTGGGCGCCTCGCACATTTTGCACGGCGAAGTGGCCGAAATGGTCTCGGTGGATAACGGCACCATCGCCCCGGATCAAAATACCTGCGAATTCGGCGCCACCATCGCCATGCAGGATTCCAGCGGCCCGTTTGATCGCCACCTGACCAAACACCTGATTCGATTAAGCCAGCGCGCAGAAATCGAATTCAGTCGCGATGTGTTTTTGTATTACCGAAGCGATGCCGCCGCCGCATTAGAAGCCGGCAACGATATACGCACGGCGCTGGTGTGTTTTGGCCTAGACGCCTCCCACGGTTGGGAGCGTATTCACATGCGTTCGCTGGCGTCGGTCTCGCAATTGCTCGCGCAATACATGACATCCAAACCTCTGTTTGGCGAAGACGAAAATGTTATCGGTAACCAGAGCCACTACCCAATGATTACATCCAGCGAGCGTTCGCATTTCGAATAGTCAGAGCGGGTTGGGCATTTTCTTTGGCACACAAAATTGGCCAGAGCGGATGCCCAATCGATTAACCAGTTGACCCAATAGTAAATTGCGCTCGAATAAGCCCCTTTTTTTTATTTCCAAACACCAGTAACAGACGCTTCCTCTAGCTCTTAAGAGTTTGGTATCCTATCTTTAAATCGCTACGTGATTAATGAATTTCACGGTATTTACAGACCAATACACTCAAGGAATTACCATGCTGGAAAATTGCCAATCTGCTTTGGAACGATGGGGCGGGGTCAATAATTTGATCGATCGCTGGTTAGTGGAGCGGCAAGAATTGCTGGTAACGTTTTGCAGTTTATCGGGCATTAAAGAATTTAAAGACAACGATTCTGAACACGGCCAAACCATTCTTAAACTTTGCCAATTATTAGTGGATTACGTTTCTGCCGGCCATTTTGAAGTGTACGAGCAGTTAATTCAGGAAGGCAAACAATTCGACGATACTGAAGGCTTAAAAGCCGCCGCCGGTTTGTATCAAACCATCGACGAGACCACCGAGTTTTTATTGGACTTTAACGATAAGTACCAAGAAATCGATGATCTCTCGTCGCTGCCTGCCGATCTCTCCACCATGGGCGAAACCCTTGCCGGGCGCTTTGAAGCCGAAGACGAAATGATCGACGTACTGCACACCAATCACAGACAATTACTGGAAATCGTCGCCGATAAATAAATTGGCTGCCTTCCTTAAATTTCCCGTGGCGCCTTAGGCGCCAACCTACCTGCCCCGTCACCCCGCTGCCAGCACTACTACACTTTACTCTCATCTTTTGCGCATTCGCACCGATAACCTTATTACGCCAACACCGACGATGGGCGGCCAATCTCGGTCGAAAAAACGCTATGCCAACACATTGTTTGCACAACAACGGGCTTTTTGGGCTATTAATTGTTTGCCTGAGCGGGCTGCTGTGCGGCTGCGCGCCCGGCCCCGCCGATAGCCAGGAAGTGGCCGCCAAGGGACTTTACAGCGGTGCGTTCGATCGCAATGGCAATCAGTACGTGATCGGCTCCATCCATCACGGCGGCAGCTTTTGGGATGATCGCGGCGAGCGGTTGTTTAATTGGAATCACCAAAACCAGCAAAACTCGGTGATTGTTGCCTCAGCCATTTCGCCCGAGGGCGACTGGGCGATCACCGCCGAGAGTCGCTCGTTGGTGCTCTGGTCGACTCGCTCCGGCAAGGCCGTTACCTATTTGGCCACCCCGGCGGAGGTTTTATCGGTGGCGTTGGGAGCCAATGGCAACTACGCCCTGGTGGGCACCACCAACAACAGCGCACTGCTCTACAGCCTGCGCCAGAATGCGGTGGTGCGCGAGCTGCAACACGGCAACACCGTGCGCAGCGTAGCGATAAGCGACAATGGCCGCTACGCATTGACCGGCTCGGAAGACACCACTGCCGTGCTGTGGAATTTGGACAACGGTCGGCCACTGTACAGTATGCAACACAGTGATGACGTGCAGCAGGTGGCCCTGAGCCCCGATGGACGCTTGGCGTTGTCGGCGGCGCAATACGATAAGGCGATAATTTGGCGAACCGATACCGGTGAAATCGTTCGCGAACTGGCCCTTGGCGCTGAGCAATTAAAACGCGGCAAACGTTTTACCGCCGCGCGCTTTAACGACCTGGGCAACCGACTGCTCACCGGCCGGCCCGATCAAACGGTGGAGCTTTGGGATGTGGATCAGGGCACGCGCCTCAATTATTGGCGTCTGCCCAAACGCAATGCCTGGAAGCCCACCGGCGCGGCGGTTATTGCGGTGAGTTTCGACCCGCGCAACGGCGTTTATCACGCTTTAGCCGCCAATGGCTTCAAGCATCGCCTCTCGCAATAGCATTAACCTAATAGCATTAACCCATTGGCTTTAACTCAATAGAATCAACCCAATACAATCAACGCCATAAATTCAGCCAATCAACATTTATTAGGCCTGGGGTTAGGCTTGTGCTCAGGCCATTGCCAATACGGTATCGACTAACTTATTGATACCCGAGGCGGCCTCACCGATGCGACCGGCCAGCATGTAAGCGGGCGTGGTCACCAGCTTATTTTTCTCGTCACAATGAAATTCGTCCACTGGGCAATCGCAATGCACCGCACCGGTGCCATTAATGGCAAGTGCCGTGTCGGCGTCGTTGCCGATGGTGCATTCCACCCCTTCGCCGCAAATTTTGGCGGCCATGGCCGGGGCGATGCATATCAGGCCGATGGGCTTTTCCGCCTGATGGAACGCTTGGGCAAAGGCAAGGAAATCCGGGTTAACGCTAAGCTCGGCACCTTTTACGGCAAAGTCGGATAAATTTTTGGCCGCGCCAAATCCGCCGGGCACGATAAGCGCATCAAAGTCTGCGGCGTTGGCCGTGGCCAGATCACTGATCTCTCCGCGTACCAAACGCGCCGCTTCCACCAACACATTGCGCTGCTCGCCTTCCATAACACTGCCGTCCAAATGGTTGATAACGTGCATTTGCTCAACATTCGGTGCAAAAACCGTCACCTGGGCGCTAGCTTGATCCAAGCGCAGCAGAGTTAATACCGATTCGTAAATTTCGGCACCATCAAAAACACCACAACCCGATAACACAACGGCTATTTTCTTCGACATGATTTCCCCCTTTTTCTGAGTGCTTTTGTTCAGTGTGAATGCTCTGGCTTTATTGGGGTTGGATCTTCACGAGGAGAATCGTTCAGCCCAATACACCTCGAATTAAACCCGTAAAAAGTCCATTAACTAAAAAATCAGCGGCTTGTTTTTGGGGTAACCGCTGTCGTCGGACTCCAGCCAGAACAAATGCTCATTAACTGTCGCCAGCCATTGCTGGGCATCCTCGCGCCATTGAGCAGTGGTGGGTAAAAAACCAGTTTTTGCTAAACGCGCTAAATCTTTAAAGTCTGTCACCAGGGTTTTAGCTGACGCATCAATGCTAGCCAGTTGCGTTTGCACTTGCTCGGCAGTGTAACCATTAGAGTGGTATTTGTCGGGTCGACTTTGCCAGTGGCGCAACCAATCGCCGGCGGCGTTCTGGCTGGTGCTCAATTGCCGACGAAAAGTTTTAATTTGGGCTGTTAAATCGCGCAATTGATTGCTTTTACGGGTATCGGTGGCTTGCGCACTGGAGGCCAAGTGCTCCAGCTCCTCGACCACTCGCCCGAGTGAATCCCGGGCGTCACCCAGGTTATCGATATAGGCATCGCGCTCGGTAAAGCCTAAGGAATACAAGCTCCAAAGGTGGCCGGTTTCGCAACCGGATAATCCACAAGCCAAGCCCAGCAGCCAAAAATGTCTTACGAGTACAGAAAAAATAGCCTTCACATCAACCCCGTTCAAACCTGTTACCTGTCGCATTGCGCGGCTAGTGTAAACCTCAGTCCAACGGTTTTACAGCGGCGGTTGTATCACCGCGTAACTACAACACGGGAATGTTTATGCCGAGTGACAGGCCAAACAGATGGGCGTTGTCGAATTCAAAGCTGTCGGTGGTCACCGCTAAGCGTACATATTTGTGTTCTAAGGCCATATCAAAGGCTTGCGTTTGCAATTGATAACCACCGCTCACGTCCACACCGAGCACCTTAGCCATCCAACCCAATCGCACCACTTGGAAATCCGAGATTTCGGTGTAGCCGGCGTCAAAACGCCAGATAGTGTTGAATTGGTAATGTACATCGAGGTAGGTGCGAGCCGGTAAACGCTGCGTGTAATCCTGATTGGATTCAATACCCGAAAACAGCGGCACCACATCTAACAAACCATCATCACCAAAACTGGCATTGTTAGAAATCGCCGTGGCTTGGGTGTAAGTCACGTCTTGCCACTCAATTTCTGAATAGAGATCTTTTACATCCAACAATACATTCCACTGTTGATTTATGGACCACGCCAGCGCCACATCCACACTGTAACCGTCGCCCTCGATATCTTGTTCGGGGCGATCGAGCAGTAAATCTTTTTCGTAGTAATAATCGAGGAATAATTCCCCTTCATAAGAGTCTTCGTTGTTACCGGTTAAGGTGCCAGTCAACGAGCCATCGGTGAGCGAATCGGCTTGTAGATAATTTAAGCGAGTAAAAATTTCCACCTGGCTCGATACCGTAAACTGGTAGCCAATGCCCAAACCTCGCGCCGAAATCTGGCTCGGCTGCAAATTAATATTAAGCGCTCGGCCCGTAGGAAAATCCAAATCGTTGGCATCGGCATAGGCCACATCCAAGGTATCGTCGCTAAATTCCAATAAGTAGTCGTAGCGCGCAAACGCCGCCAATGTCCAGCGACCGTAGCGGGCTCCTACTTCGGCGGAATTAAACGTAAACGCAATATTACCCGAGCCTGGACGCGGGCCTTCTAATTCATCAATAAATTGTTGAATCGGCATGGCTTCGCTGTAAGCCATGGCATTGACTTCGGCGTAAACGTCGGCACCGGCGTACTCCGCTCGGGCGTTTAACGTGGCCAAAATAACTATCGAAAAAACCAAAACCTGGAGTGCGTGGGGCATATTGGGAGTCATCCAGAGGGGTAAGCTAAACTGTTGGCGATTTGTGGGAACGACCCAAAACGCTTATCGGTAAAATAATGGATCAATCACGACGACTCAGAGAGCCGCCGCAATTGGTAACGCAGAGAATTTCGAACTACTGGAGAAATTCGAGGTACGGGCAGGCCCCCTTGCGGAGGCCAAACCCTTAGAACAGTGTCTCAAATTCACCGTCGGTGTAGGTCACAACAACCGCACCGGCACTTTCTTCAATAACGCCGTACTCAACTTCGTTTAGCGTGACATTGCCGGCTGCGATGGTGTCATCGGCGGTTTCGGTAATGAAGACCACCACACCCGCTTCACTGGTAATGGTGATGCTTTGCAAATCCGTGTCGGATTCGGGCGTAATGTAATCAATATCAAATACCGAAGTGCCGTAACTGATGCGCACGGATAAGGTGAAGCCATCCAATCCGGAGCGATTGCCAGCAAGCACCACGCTGGCATCGTCGTCAACGCCTGCGATATCGAGCAT
This sequence comes from uncultured Cellvibrionaceae bacterium, assembly GCA_964342265.1. Classification (GTDB taxonomy): domain Bacteria; phylum Pseudomonadota; class Gammaproteobacteria; order Pseudomonadales; family Cellvibrionaceae; genus Halioxenophilus. The sequence goes on from CAYFFE010000051.1 coordinate 23,862, forward strand.
CAGAATCAGTGTGGCATCCACGGCGACGAAACTTTCTTCGGTTTCGCCAGTGCAGTCGATGTCGTCAATAAAGGTGCCCATTACAAAGTCTTCCGAGAAGGATTCCTCGCAGGTAAAGACTACGCCATCACCGTCGGCTGCAATGTTTAAACTTGCCATTAGGCTCTGACCCGAGTCACTATTAAACCCACCGGCAATGGTTAAATTCACCAAAGCAACCGTTTCTTCCTCGACAAACATGCCCGAGAACCCAATAAACTCTTGGCTGGCATTGAGTTGATCGGTTTCTGTCTCGGACTCGTCCAGCGTTGCCGAAGACACCGTTAACTCTAAGTCGCCCTCAAAAGTTACCGGATCGGTTACCGCCAACTGCTCAATAGTGACATCCACATTGAACGCTAAGTCTGTAATCTCAGCTGCGAATTCACGAGTGAAGGTTTGGGAAGACTCCCCGGTGGTCATATCTTCTACCAACGCTCCGTCGGTAAGTTCCTCTTCGCCCGAAAGGGATACCGCCACAGTACCGTCTTCAATGGTAATGGTTACAGATTCTGCCACGGTAGCGGAACCTTCGATGACCATATTCACAGAGGCCGTAAACACGTTGGTCTCGGTGGTGCTGCCGTCGGTGTTATCCATCACTTCTGGATTTTCTTCGAAGGTCGAGTCGGAATCGTCAGCGCTTAGAACCACATCAACGTCCAGTGGCATACCATTCGCCCGAGTGACCGCCACGGTGTCGTCCACCGCGTAGGTACGCACTCCGTCTGTTTCGGTAATAACCACATTGATATCGGTTACTTCATCAAAAAACTCTGCGGGAGGCGTTTCAGATTCAAAGTGGGCTTCAAAGGCCCGGCTAATCGCCGCCGCCGCATAAGCCAAAGCTTCCAGAGCGTATTCAGTGTCGCCACCGATGGTGTTGGCCGCCAACTCGACTTGATCGGCAAACAGTTCGGGATCGGTCGGATCCATACCGTTAGTGCCAGTTACACCCAATGCCGTTAGCAGAGTGCGCAACTCAGCCACTTCGTCTTTCACCAGTTGCAGGGCATCATCGTCGTTGTCTACAGCCGGCGTTCCTCCGCTGGGGGTGGTACTGCCGTTTTCGGCGACCGCAGCGCTGGCATCAATCTGCGATTGCAGCCCGCCCAGATTGATCATCACCATATTGGCTTGCGCGGTGGTTTCGATTGAGTTAATCACTTGCGAGGCATCGCGTAGGATGTTGCTCAAGGTAACGCCTGCAGAACCTTCGCTTTCGGTGTCGGCCAAGCCGCCATTGGTTAGCCACTGGTTGGCGAATGAAGATACCGATTGCTGAAGAGATAACATGTTGTTATCGGTTAATACTGATTGCACAATCGCGGCATTGAATAGGTTGTACTGCAAGGTGGCAGAGTCTGTGGTGGCCACGGTATTGGGGTTGGTCACGTCGATAATCGGTAGCTGAGTGACATTACCGGTTAAACCAAAGCGATTAGCCACAGAGGTATTGGCGTTATTGATTGCCGTCGTGACATCAGCGGTGTTATCCATCATCAATGTTTGTAGCGCAACACCAGAAGCCACGTTTGTTAATACCGATACATTCACCGACGGGCTCATGTCATCAACACTGGGCACAATCGCATCCAGGCTGAAATCGGTGTCTGACAAGGTCAACATTTCGCCAAAGGCCACACCGTCACCACAGCCGTTCGACAGGTCGCAAACCATGCTGGTGGTGTCATCACTGGCAGCGGTAACGCGCACGGCGATAGGGCCACCGTCGTAGCCGGTTAATTCGACGCTGTCGTAGTGTCCGGTGGAATCCGTGGTACCCGTACCCAGAAGTGAGGTGGTATCGATCGAACTGCTGGTAATCGGATAAATACTCACTACACCATTAACAACAATCCCTTTAGCGACATCACCCGATACGGTAACCACAGGTTCGGGCTCGGGGTCGCCACCACCA
>CAYFFE010000052.1:0-25568 GCA_964342265.1 uncultured Cellvibrionaceae bacterium
CTCGCGTGGCAACCGATCTTAAATTGGGCCAATACGGCGAGCAATATCTGCGCTTAATTAATAGTTACTACCCACGCGGCGAACCCTATCCCGGAGAAATTATTAAAATTATCCAGTAGTATTGCGATTCAAAAAACACACAATGGCCCCATTAAAATGGATCAAATTTTAATTTACTCGGATAGCTTATCCTGGGGAATTATTCCAGACACTCGCCAAAGATTGCCGTTTAATAAACGCTGGCCCGGGGTATTTGAAAATACCCTACTCGAAAAAGAGTACCGCGTACGAGTTATCGAAAACTGCCTAAACGGTCGCAGAACCGTGTGGAGTGATCCGTTTAAAGAGGGGCGCGATGGCTCCGAGGGGCTGGCTCAGGTCATCGAGATGCACTCGCCACTCAAGTTGGTTATTCTGCTGCTGGGCTCCAATGATTTTCAGTGCACGCACAACAACAACGCTTGGCTGTCGGCCCAAGGTATGGCGAAGTTAATTCAGATTATCCGCCAAGCGCCCATCGAGCCAGGCATGCCCATTCCCGAAATCATGGTGGTAGCACCGCCGCCTATCATCCAACCCAAAGGCGTTATTGCCCACAAATTTAACGGATCGGAAAATCGCTGTGTCGGCTTAGCACAAGAACTGGAAAAAGTTGCTCAACTCAACAGTGTTCATTTTTTTAATGCCGGCACGATAACCGATGCCAGCCTAGTTGACGGTATCCACTTAGACGAGAATCAACATCAATTATTGGGTGCGGCAATCGCGCAGGCGGTATCTGAGATCGCAATTTTTAGCCCGTGATGTATACCGGTAATTGGGTGCCTAGCCTGCAGTTCGTCGTCTTTAGCGGCCAATTTCCTCAATCGAATCAGCACGATCCAAGGTACTGCAATCTGATTCAACTGACCGATGATCCAATCACTCTGAACGTGCGTAAGCTTGAAAGACTTACAGTTAGTTTACGGTTAGGCTTTAGCCTATAGTTAATCTGTTTGATCTATTTTGGATGGCATTGGCGCAAAATACGTACTTTAATCTGTTGTTAGGGGAAATCTGTGTTACCTAACACTTCAATGTTCGGCCAATTTATCGCTGAGCTAATATTTGTTAACTTATTTATTACAATTCAGTGTGTTGCAACTTATTGCAATTAACTTACCGTTTGGTAGCATTCATCCATTAAAAGGGCACGGGTTACCAAACACGGCTTAAACCGTCAACTAAGTGTTCTAACAGGAAATTAGATACAAGCTTCAGGGATTTTACTTACACTGTTTAACGGTTACACAGAGACTCACAGTATGGTTACCAGCACTCGTCCAGATACACGCACACACCTTGTTAATACCGCAACCGATTTATTTTTAGGCCGCAGCTACGGCAGTGTTAGCACCAGCAAAATCTGCGAAGCGGCCTCTGTTAACAAAGGCACCTTCTATCATTTTTTTCCTTCCAAAGCGTCTCTTTTGATCGCAGCAATGAATAATTACGCGGCAGACTTCAAGCAGAAGTTTACCGAGGTCAATCAAAGAGATTTATCGCCCACGGAAAAGCTGGAAGCAGTTTTTGAAGTACCCGCCAATGTAAATCGCCAATGCAAAGAATCTGGCGGATCGGTAAATGGCTGCCTACTGGGCAACATCGCCCTAGAATTAAGCACAGTCGATAAAGAAATCCGAGAAGCTGCCAAAGAAAACTTGCGCGTGGTGAGCGATGGGCTAAAGCCTATTATCGAGACCTACATTGCTGCGGAGCAGTTGGATCTGGATGCGGATTTTGCCGCCGACCACATTCTTTCGTTAATTCAAGGCAGCATGTTGTTGGCTAAAGTGCACAATAATCCCGACCATATTTTGGCCATGGCCAAAACTGCCCCAGTGGCATTGTGCGCACTGGCTACCGCCAAGCCATCAAGCAGCACAGTACAGTAAGCGCAAGCAACAAAATGCAGCCCGTGGCGATAGATTAAACTCGCTAACGTCGATAAATGGCTAAGCTCGGCCGAAAGGCTCAGTAGGTTCATAAAAGCAGCGGCTAATAACATCAGAGGCTGATAGCAACAGAAGGTGGTAACAGCAAAGGGTGGTAACAACAGAGGCCAATGACACATAGAGGGTGATTGACAGCAAAAGTTAGCCAGAGAAATTTGGCTTCGTTTTCATCACCCTTTTTTAAACGACGAACGGTTTCAGACAATCTAATGGATGTTAGACAATCCAAAAAATTTTAGATAATCAATACATTTTAGATAATCAATACATTTTAGATAATCAATAAATAGGCATTTAAACAATTAACAGCGTTTAAGCGACCAACAGGGTTTTACTGCAGCAACGTACAAAAATCAGTTTTAATCCGCACTTACGGGCTCGGCTGTCGCCTGTGCCTTTACCTTCGCCAATGCCTTGTCCCAAGGCAGCCAAGCAAAACCATTAACAAGGCTTTGGGTCATGTCTTCTCGGGTTTGCTTCATAAACCCAATTACCCGCAAACCACTGATGGCCATTAATACGCTCACCGCACGCTGCTGAGCCAAATCCTCATCAAAATGTTTACGAAGTTGCCGAGCAAACATATCTTGAATAGTTTGCAACTGCTCACAAACGACCCCCGACAAACGTTCATTGCCCATGGAGTTCAGCTCTAGCTGGCTTTTCACCAAAAAACAGCTGCGGAAAGAGTCACTCATGGCATCATTAACCATGCTGAGCAAAATAAAGCAGAAAGCTTCTAACTCATCGCTGTGCTCGGCAAAGGATTTTTCCAAGCGGGTCAGTGAGTTGTTGCCATAGTATCGTAATGCTTCTTCGTAGAGACCTTCTTTATTACCGAAAGCATTGTATAAACTGCCCGGTTGCAAGCCAGTCACACTAAAAACATCCTGCATAGAAGCCGAGTTGTAACCCTGACGCCAGAACAAATCTGTCGCAGATGCAACTACCTCGGCCCGCTCAAACTTCGCCTTGGCCATGATGGGAATTCCCTTATTGTAATTTTAGTAACAATTTATTAGGTGAAATGACTGTTTCACCTAAGTTTTTGCTATATAAGGGAGAGATTCTATAAGACTTACGTGCAACTAGGCAAACTCTAATCATCTCAGCACCTTCACATTTATTGTGATTTTTTATAGCGCCGGCACCGAATTGCCTATTTAGAAGTAGGTTAGCAGTCGGTGCTTTCACTTGTTGTAGCTTTTTATGGGCGTTCTTTTGTAGTCTGCATTAGAGTATAGGGCATATGCCGAACTCTGCGGTTCAATTTGCCTATCGCCTAACGCTTTGTTATTAGCGAGAAACTATAATTTAAGTGCCATCACAAATGAATTAAACGCCATCCTGAGTACCAAACCACCTCTACCGCTCAATTTAGCGCTTTTTTATACAAGCCAAACAGAAACCTTCAGCCTACCCTAAAAATCTATTCACAAGATTTCGAATCCTCGCTCTAGCGTGTCTATACTTTCCTCCTAACGACCACACTTTTGCTCTACCAACGAAAGAAAAAGACCACGACCAAAGAGACCACTAATGCCTAATACTAAAAATCGTGTATTGGTCGTCGATGACTCCGCATCCGATTTGCAAGTTATTGTCGAAAACCTAAAACCCCACTTCAATCTTTCCATCGCCAAAAGTGGTCGCAAAGCTTTGGATATTGCCTCGAGCGAGAACCCGCCCGAAGTGATACTGCTGGATGTTTCCATGCCAGAAATGGACGGGTACGAAACCTGCCAACAACTGAAGGCCAATCCCGAGACCAAAGACATCGACGTGATTTTTGTTAGCGCCAACGACACCACGGATGAAAAACTCAAAGGCTACGACGTGGGCGCTTGCGACTATTTGATTAAGCCTGTACAGCCGGAAGAGTTACTGCAAAAAGTTCGCATTACTGTCAACGCACGGCACCGACATCAGACCAAAAGCGAAGAAAGCCGCTCGGCCATGAGTGCGGCCATGAGTGCTATTCAGGAAGCCAGTGAGCAATCGATTATTATTAATTTCTTGCGCCAAAGCTACAACACGGTAGATACCCTAGATTTAGCGGAGCTGATTGTCGAGACGGGTAAAAACTTTGGATTGTCCAGCATTGCGCAAATACGCATGAGCGAAGAAAACGTCAATGTATCCAGCGCCGGTGCCATGTCTTCGTTGGAAAAGGAGCTGCTGTATCGGCTGAAAGATGTGGGCCGAATGGTGCAAAAAGGCAATCGGCTGATTTTAAACTTCGAAAATATTACTCAAATCGTTAAGGACATGCCAGCCGATGAAGAAAAAGCCGGACGCCTGCGCGACCATCTGATGCTGGTATTAGAAAGCGCGTCTCATCAATACAAAACCCTGGTGTTATCGTCGGATATTCGCACGCTAATTAACGATTTTCGAGGCTCTCTGTATTCCATCGCCGATCTGCAAAAGCGCCAAAAACTCGAAAGCATTAATATTTTAGACAGTATGATGGAAGAAGTTAATGTGGAGTTTTTATCCTGTGGCCTCACAGAAAAGCAAGAAAACGCCATCCTCAATATCATCAGCCAAGCAGTGGAAGCAGGCTTAGCCAACTTTGAACGCGGCATGAAAATGGACGAAGAACTGCAACAACTCGCCGAGCGAATCGTCGAAAAGGTGAATTTATCAATCTCCAGCAAAGAAAAAATAGAGACCGTCGAACTCTTCTAAGGCCATATTTTTAGCCGATGTGTTGTTAAATTCCGGTTTGATACGGGTCAATTGCCCATCCAGCTCCCGGGCTAGAATGCCGAGCAATAACGACCGACTCTGGATGGCTTATGTCTTTCGCCAAAATACAATGGGATCAAAACCTGATCAATCGCTACGATCTGGCCGGCCCGCGCTACACCTCCTATCCCACTGCACCGCAATTTGTGGAAAATTATCCTCAACGTGAAGTCGATGACGCAATTGCACGCAGCAATCATGCAGGGCGGCCATTGTCGCTGTATTTTCACATTCCGTTTTGCGACACCATCTGTTATTACTGCGGCTGCAATAAAATTGTTACCGCCAATAAAAGTCGCGCCCGCCCCTATTTGGATGCGTTAAAACAGGAAATCGAACTGCGCGCCCAGCAAGTGGATTCGAACCGTCCCGTTCATCAACTGCACTGGGGTGGCGGTACGCCTACGTATATTAGCGACGCCGAAAAAATCGAATTGATGGCCGCGACGCGTGAGCATTTTAACTTACTCAACGACGACTCAGGCGAATACTCCATTGAAATTCATCCAGGAGGCCTGTCCACCGATACACTGGGTGTTTTACGAGAATTAGGATTTAACCGTTTAAGCATGGGCGTACAAGATTTTAATCCCGCCGTGCAGCAAGCGGTTAATCGATTTAACACCTTCGACGAAGTTAAGGCCTTGTCGCAACGCGCTAAACTGGAAGGTTTTTTATCGCTCAGCATGGATTTAATTTACGGGCTACCCCATCAGACCGTCGAGAGTGTTCATACCACGCTGGAACAGATTATTGACTTAAACCCCGAGCGTTTGTCGCTATTTAATTACGCACACATGCCGCATTTATTTAAAAGCCAAAAACAAATTGACGCCAGCGCCCTGCCCGAGCCACAAGAAAAGCTGGCCATTTTGGCCGATGCCATTGCCACCTTGCAAAATGCCGGTTACGTTTACATTGGTATGGATCATTTTGCCAAGCCGGAAGACCCCTTAGCCATTGCCCAGCAGGAGGGCCATTTGCAGCGTAATTTTCAGGGATACGCCACCCATGGCAACTGCGACCTTTTTGCCTTTGGCGTGTCGGCAATTAGCTCCATCGATAATATTTTTATCCAAAATTATAAAGATATAGAAAGCTATTCGGATGCTTTGGCGAAGGGTAGCGCGCCCACGTTTAAAGGTTTAACGCTGACCGAAGACGACCAACTACGTCAAGCCGTTATCTGCCAATTAATTTGTCATTTTTGCTTGGATTTTTCGGTGTTTAACCACGCCTGGAATATTAATTTTGAGCAATATTTTCAAGCATCTTTATTGGAGCTAGAACCAATGATCGGCGATGGACTTATTCAACGAACCGAAACGGGTTTGCAGGTATCCAACGACGGCCGATTGTTAATTCGTAGAATTTGCATGGCGTTTGATGCGTATTTACAAAACCCTCAACCCATCAAGTATTCAAAAATATTGTAAAACACCTATTTTTGTTAGCTCATTAAAAAAGGCCTTTGAATCCTCAAAGGCCTTTTTTAATAATGAAGATACGGTTTTCACTGTTGGTATTGCCGATATTGATAGACGGTATTAATAGACGATATAGATAGCAGACTCTGAGAGTACTTCGCCAGAGCCTGCTAAAATTAAACCGCCATCACTTCTACGGGAACACCGTTTAGTACCGCATTACCCGATAATTTATCCAACAATTGATCGTCGGTTAAATCGTTTTTATTGATACCCGGGTTAGTTTGGGCAACGCGCAAATTACCCCCTTCGCGATCGTGTCCCCAACCGTGCGGCAAGCAAACCACGCCGGGCATAACATCTTCGGTGACTTTTACATCCACGAGCAATTCGCCCACACGAGAACACACTTTGGCGCGACTGCGATCGACCAAGCCCAATTGTTTGGCATCTTCTGGATTCACAAACAATGCACAGCGGTCTTTACCTTTGACCAAACGCTGGCTGTTGTGCATCCAAGAATTATTGGTGCGTAAATCACGACGACCAATCAGCATTAACGACTTGCTGCTAACCTGGGCTTTAATTTCGGCTTTAAAACGCTCGAAATCTGCCAGTAACGGCTCGGGTGTTACGTGAATTTTCTTGTCTTCGGTAAACAAGTGCTCTGGTAAACGGGGCTTCATGGGGCCTAGGTTTAAACCGTGCTCAAACTGCTTGAGTTTATCTAAGGATAAACCCTCCGGGTGATGAATAACTTCACCGTTATCCAAATATTCGTCAAAGCTCTCACCGTAAGGACCGGTACGCAACGAATAATCCAATATTTGTCGAGGCGAGGGTTCTTCGTCTTTAACAGGCATGCCTTTAAGGGTAGAGATACGTTTTACCAGCCCCATAACGATATCCCAATCAGACAAAGCCTCCGGCCCGTGCTCAAACAACGGCTCGGAGAATTTAGCCACGTTGTGCACCGACAACAAATTAAACACTAGGTCGAATTGCTCGTGCTCTAACGGCCCAGTGGGCGGCAAGATAATGTCGGCATGGCGAGAGGTTTCGTTGATGTAAAAATCCACCGAAACTATAAAGTCCAATTGCTCTAACGCCTGCTCCAACTGCGTACCGTTGGGCGTTGATAACGCTGGGTTACCGGCTATACAAATTAAGCCTTTGACTTGCCCTTCACCGGGTGTGAGCATTTCTTCGGCCATGGCCGATGCGGGAAACTCGCGGTTGAATTCCGGCAAGCCACGCACACGCGTACCATAAGTGGCAAAACTGCCAGCAGTGCGAGCTTGCACAGAAGAATTCATGGCAGGGTCGTTAAACATCATACCGCCTGGGCGATCCAAATTGCCGGTAATAATGTTGAGCACGCTAATTAACCAGTGGTTGAGTGTACTGAAAGTTTGCGTGGAGATGCCCATACGGCCATAACACACGGCGCTCTCGGCACTGCTAAATTCGTCGGCGATACGGATAATTTCGGCTTCTGGAATGCCGCACAGACTGGAGATTTCCTCCAGCGAGAAAGTATCGAACAACTCCAACAATACATCCCAGTTGTCGATCATGTCTTTTAATCGACCGGGTTTGCAACGATCGTTTTTAATCACCTGCTGGATAAGGCCAATCAAAAATAATCCATCGGTTGCCGGGCGAATAAAGTGGTGCTCGCTGGCGTAAAGAGCCGATTCGTTTTTGCGCGGATCAATTAATACTAATTTTCCGCCGCGCTCTTTAATGCCTTCCAAGCGTTTTAAAATATCGCCCCCAGACATCAAGCTGCCGTTAGAGGCCGCCGGGTTAGCACCCAGCATCAACATGTAATCGGTGCGATCGACATCGGGAATGGTAAATACTTGGCCGTGGCCAAACATCAAATACGAGTGCAACTGATGCGGCATTTGATCGAGTGACGCGGCGGTAAATAAGTTGCGCGACTGCAACACCTTACGAATTTTACCCGTGGCCATTAGCAAGCCGAAGTTGTGAGAGGTTGGGTTACCCCAGTAGCCCGCTACAGCGTCGTTGCCGTACTGTTGCTGAATTCCCACCAAACGCTCGGCGGTAATATCCAGTGCCTCTTCCCAACTGATCTCTAACCACTGGCCGTCCACTTTTTGCATGGGCTTTTTAATGCGATCGGGATCATTGTGTAAATCTTGTAGCGAATAGCCTTTCGGGCAAATATGGCCCCAGCTGTGCGTATCTTCTGGGTCGCCGGCGATGGAGATGATCTTGTCGCCTTGATACTCGATTTTTACGCCGCACATGGCTTCGCACAGGGTACAAGAACGGAAGTGGGTTTTGACCGGTTGATTGGCAAGCGCTTCGCGCTCAGCTTCTTGTTGAGATTTGGCTTCGCGAATAATGTCCAGCATGCGCTTCACGTCGGTTTCTTTGCGACGCGGGCGGCCTTCCTTTTTACCCTGCTCTTGTTCGTATGCATCGAGCAGTTTCCAGTCTTCAAAATCGATGAAGTTAACGGCGCGAGATTGCAGCAGATCGGTGATGTCCGATTCGATTGTGCCGCTGTCTTCGGACAGGTTTTTAACCAGCTCTTGCACGGTTTCAGTAGCGCAGTGTTTGTTGCTGCCGATTACACCGCTGGCGCCGCGTTTAATCCAACCGGCCACGTAATCCTGCGGTTTCTCGCCAGTTTCTACGCGGGATTGGTCGTTGGCAATCACGCCGCGTTTTTCGTCAAACGGTAAATCACCCACCGCTTGCCCTTGGTAACCGGTGGCGTTAATGACCAAACCCACTTCCAGTTGCTCGGTCTTACCTGTGGCAACCGCTTGCACTCGCCCAGAGTCATCGCGTTGCAATTCGTTTACACCGAGGTTTATGTTTCGAGTACCGTTGGCTTCGCTGATTTCCAGCGGCTGATGGCAGAATACGAAGCGAATGCGCTTGCGTGCGGGATCTTGGCTGGGCGTGCGATTGGCAATTTCGTGCAACAAGGCCATGTTTTGCTTGGCTTCGCTGAATTCCGGCAACTCTAATTGCGCGGTGGATTCGGCATCGAGGATCAAGTCATCCGGGTTCACTAATAAATCGATCGACTCAATGCCCATGAGCTGTTCCAGCTCTTTAGGCGTAAACGCCGCCTGCATGGCACCGCGTCGAGCAATCAAGCACACTTCGTTAACGTTACTGTCGGTAATGGCCGCAAGCGCGCCATCGGCGATGTCGGTTTGTTTTAGCTCTTCGGCTGGTAGCAACAAGATGCGGGCGATATCCAGAGCAACGTTACCGATACCAATGATTGCCGCGCGTTCTTGTGACAAACTGGGCGACAGTGATTGGTGATCAGGATGGCCGTTGTACCAGCCAACAAATTCTGATGAGCCGAAGATGTTATTCAAATCGGCACCAGGAATGGTCAACGCTCGGCTTTTAGAACCGCCGGTGGCGTATACCACAGAATGATAATGTTGGCGCAGCTCTTCGGTGGAGATGTCCTCGCCGATATTTACATTGCCAAAAAAGCGCACTTGCGGCGACTCGGCAATGCGCTCGAAGCCGGCGGACACCGATTTAATGCGAGGATGGTCCGGCGCTACACCAAAACGCACCAAACCAAAAGGCGTGGGTAGACGTTCGAATATATCCACCTCGGCGGTGGGCATTTGCTTGAGAATCGCCTCTGCGGCGTAAAAACCGGAAGGGCCGGAGCCAACCACGGCAAAGCGCCCGGTCAGTGCAGACTCCTGGGTGCTGGCTTGTTTGTCGATACTCTCGCGGATAACCGGAAATTCTTTGGCTTTTTCTGCGTTCAGCTCAATAAACTGAACCATGTCTTCGGGTACCGCCGATTGGGGAAAGATCGCTCGCTCTGGACACTCGGTTAAACAGGCGTTGCAATCGATGCAAACGGTTGGATCGATGTATAGCATATCCGGGCCTTCCCGAAATGCCTCAACCGGGCACACATCCACACAGTTTGTGTGTTTATTGTCGATACACCCTTGCGTTACCACATAAGCCATGGTTTGTTTCTCCTACTTATCAGTGATGCTTCGCTGTTGTTTTATTAGATGATTCTGATCGCAGTGTGCGAAGCTTTTAGGGGCCTTAAAATACGGATAGTGTGACAGACGAACAATAACCAATTCCACCGTTTACGATGATCTAATCTAATCGACTTAAAATAGCGATTAATAATTGCCAGTTTGCAAAAAAGAATTGCATTTACTACAAGCCACTTTTACAAACTGATCCACGTGTTGACGGCTAATCCACACCAAACCCAGATGTTCTCGTTTTCTTCTCACCCTGTCCATTTTTTAATGCCATAGCACTTACATTTCGCCACCTTCTAATCGCGACCTTCTAATCGCCACCTTCTAACCCCCCCTTTCTATTTTATTCGCTACTTTCAGTCCATCACTCCTCAGTCCATTACTCCTTTCGCCATTGTTGAGATTGGCTGTTTCAGCGTTTTAGAGCAAAAGTAAAAGCACTCGCTTCGATAAAGCAATTTCGGTTTGGAGTAACTCGCTAAATGGCCAAAATGCTGTATGAGAAAAATGCTATATGAGAAATTCGAAACTAACATTGAATTTTTATTAAAAACGGACATGCAGTTAAATAAAACCAACAGCGCAACTATACTCGCAAAATCAGCATCCAATCGCCTGCCGTTTTAATAGTCGTGTAATAAAAGCATAAGGTGGCATGCGACATTTTCGCTTCATCACACACCTTCTCTTGGGGTTTTATGCATGATTTTTTTTCGCGCTGTTCGAAATTTTTCTTGTTTTGTACACTTCGATCGTTTTCAATTTTTTTACTTAGGTTTTTTAATCGCCTGCTTAACAATCACCACCACTGTAAGAGCCACAGGATTACCCGATAACCCCGCCGACTGGGCCTGCAGAGAAACCCCGCCTTCTCCACAGCAAATAAAAACCTGGTGCGACGCCCACCCTAACCGAGGCCAATCCACCAATATAGGCAAACCCGCCAGCCTGTTAAACTTGGAAGAGAAAAACGCCTACGACAAACGCTTGGCGGATTTTGTGATTAACAAAGAGTACGTAAAGCTCGGCTGGTTGCACGACAATAATTGGCGAATGACCGGCCCTTACGTGGGCGAGCCCGGCAAGGGTTTAAGTTACGGCGTGCACCCGGCGGTAAAAGTTTATTATTCGCCGGAAGTGATTGATTGGCTGTGCGACGGTCGCGGAGAAGGAGAAATTCCCGACGGAGCCATGATTGTGAAAACCATGCACGATATTGGCCCCGAGTTGGACATTCAATTAGATAACAATTCGTGCATGACTATTACCGCGCCGGAAAAAGTCCTCGACGAAAGCTTCGGCTCCTGGACGCTAATGGTAAAAGACCAAAGCGCCAGCCACGATGGCTGGTACTGGCCCAATCCTTACAAGGGTTACGAGCAAAGTGGCAACCCACCCATTTTAGACCGATCCGCTTTTGTGCTGGCCGATCAAGTACCCAAAGATCCCACAAAGCGCGATCCTAATATGTACCCCACCAGTAATTTTTCCGTAACGGGCAACTCCGATTTTATTCCCTCTCAGGTTTATCCCTACAACGGATTTGGCGTTGCTTGTTTAAATTGTCACGGCTCGGCGAAAGTCGAATCGACGTTTAGCTCGCTGGAAAATTTAATGGGCGAAGGCATTAAATACAAAGGCTACGATTTTAATAAAACCTTTAGCAAACCTTCGGCAAAAGTGGATTTCCCCGCACCACTCAACAAAGCCGATCCCGCATTTATCAAACAATTCGATCAAGTACACGATGTTACTTTTGCCGACGCTTGGCAATTGCGTATGCCGGCGGAAACATTCGATCACGTGGTATCTAAGCCCGGCGAAGAACCGCAATTTTTAACGTCTGACCAGTGTATTGCCTGTCACGATGCCACCATTTCCAACGACAGTTTGCCCAACATGATGTACCGCGAGGCCGACGGCACCTTGGTAAATTTATCCATGTACGGCGAGTGGCGCGCCTCCCCCATGGGCTTGGCGGGACGCGATCCAATATTTTTCTCGCAGCTGCAAAGCGAAACCAATAATTTACCCCAACTGACGGAATGCATCGAAAACACCTGTTTGCATTGCCACGGCGTATTGGGTCAGCGGCAATTTTCTCGCGATACCAGTAACGCACACAACGCGGGTGAGTGCACGTCGATCTTTCCGGTTCCCCCACCGGCTGGAGTGCCTCAAGGCTCGCCTTATCCTTTATCGATGGTATCCAACTGGCAACAAACCAGTACCGACAAAAAAAGTGCGCAGTACGGTGCTTTATCACGCGATGGTATTTCCTGCATGGCCTGCCACCAAATGGATGCCGACGGCATTATCGACAGCCACGGCGGCACCGCGCCCATGGATTACGCTAATAACGACGCGCTTTCGAAAAATCAGCCCTATTACACTGGCAATTTTGTAACGACTCAGGAGCCGGAAATTTTTGGCCCGCTGCAAGATGATCAAGTGGTGCCCAAACCCATGCAACATGTACTGGGCATTACGCCTAAATACGGCGCGCAAATTACACGCTCTGAAATGTGCGGTAATTGCCACAATATTTTACTGCCAGAAATCGACAACAACGGCACCATCGTCGGTGCCTCTTACGAACAAACCACGCACCTAGAATGGGCCAACAGTGTTTTTGCCCAACCGCAAAGTGGGCAATTTCAGTCTTGCCAGGACTGCCACATGCCGCACACCTACAACGACGATACCTTGTCTTTTAAAATCGCCAATATCGAGTCCAGCGACTTTGCCCCCACCACGCACCGCTTGCCGGACGAAGACATTACCTTAAAAGAAGTATCGCCCTACCCGCGCCATGCCTTGCACGGATTAAATATTTTTCTAAACCAAATGTTCCAGCAGTTTCCGGCCATTTTGGGTATTCGCCAAATTGATTACATGAACGGCAACGATCAACCGTCGTTAATTACCGGCCAGAATTCCATGTTAAAAATGGCTCCCGATGAAACGGCCTCGGTAAAAATTACCGAATTGTCGGTTCATAAAAACGACGATGGCAGTGGGGTATTAGACGTGGAAGTTTTAGTAACTAACGAAGTGGGGCATTACCTACCTTCCGGCGTCGGATTTCGTCGAGCCTTTTTGGAATTTTTGGTGCTCGACAAGCGCGACCGCCCCATTTGGGCATCGGGCCGCACCAATTCGCTGGGCATGATTGTGGAAGGTACGGGCGATACGCCACTGCCTGGAGAATCGCCGGTCGAAAACCCCAAAGCTTGGCAACCGCATCACGAAGTTATTACGCGTGAAGATCAGGTGCAAATTTATCAAGAGGTGATTCTCGATTCCGATAATAACGTTACCACCAGCTTTTTACGTCGGATCCACCACGTAAAAGACAACAGAGTTCGCCCTAAAGGCTTTGATCCGGCTTTCTTTAAACGCCAACCGTCAAAATACATACAAGAGCTGGCAACATTAGAAGGAACCGAAGGCGATCCGTATTACAGCAACCCGAAATTAACCGGTGCCGATCGCATTCGTTACCAAATCAGTTTAACGAAACGGCAAATGCGAAAACTCGATAACGTGCAAGTAACATTGTTTAATCAATCCATCCCCCACGGTTATCTGCAACAGCGTTTTCGCGACGCCAACCGTGGCCCCAAAAATAGTAACGAAATCGAACGCTTATTTTATTTAACGAGCCACCTTAATGTTGAGGCGCCCAAAGACTCATCGGGAGAATCCTTTATCAAAGATTGGAAACTGCAGATTTCACAACCCGCCCGACAAACTATTAGCCTCGATGCGGAGGTAGAACCACGCTCGCGCCACCAATGATTATTTCGGCGAGCTATTAACGGTTGTTTTTAGAATTGATTTGTTTCGAGCCCAGAGAGTTGGGTTCGAAACAAATCACGCCCCGGATTATTGAGTAACGCAAATCAGCAAATCCGAATGATTTTTAGTTATAAAAAATAATTGAAAAATCTGCCTCTAATTAAGCTTAAAATATATTATCCAACGACATTATGACGCCTCTCTCTCTATTTATCGTCGCCGAATAAAACAACAAAATAATCACCAAACAAATTATTATATGCGGCGCGAAAACAGCCTGGCTTTTTTCACAAATTTGTTATATTCCTGTTAATTCTTGCGTGTTGTAACGGAACTGGGTGCTAATATCAAAAACATCATTCATCCACGTTCATATTGGCCTGCGTATCATGATGTTTTCTTCCCAAAAATCAGAAAATCTTTACATCGTAAAAGCATTTGCCAGCGCCCCTTTTACGGGTAATCCAGCCGCGGTTTGTGTTCTCGACGAACTGCTACCCGATGAGCGTTTGCAAAGAATTGCACGAGAACTCAACCAGCCGATTACCTCGTTTGTTATTCCCGAGGATATTCCCGGGCATTACCAATTGCGCCACTTCGGCCCCAAAAATCAGGTAGAAATCTGTGGCCATGGTACCGTGGCTGCCGCGCATGTAATCAAAGAGCATCTGCATCACTTTGGCAACGAAATACACTTTAAATTATCTCATTACGATGTACGGGTAGTGATTCACCGTGACGCGTTTGAATTAGAAATTCCCAATATGTGTTTTCGCCCCATCGCCCAGATTAGCTGCGTGACCAATATGCTCGGTGCAGAACCCTTGTGCATGTACAAAAGTCTGTACGACGTCATCGCCGAATTCCCCAATGAACAAGCCGTGCGCGATCTTAAACCCAACTTTAGCTACCCATTGTTAAAAACATTTCGCGCTATTTTGGTTACCGCGCCGGGCGATCATTCCGACTATTGCTATCGGGTATTCGCACCATCTATTGGTGTGGATGAAGACTATTTTTGCGGATCCGCCAATGGCGCGCTCGGCCCGTTGTGGCGTCAAAAATTAAATAAAGACGAGTTACTGGGCTACTCCGTATCGGAACGTGGCGGCCCAATTCCCTGTGCGGTGGACGATTCGCGCGTGAAAATTTTGGGTAAAGCGTTAACTTGGTTCTCGGGTAATATTCCTTTAGAAGCTTGCGCCTAGCGGGTTTCTGTAGGTGAATAGGGATTAAACATTCAAAGATCGAATATACCTTAAAGCAAACAGCTCAGAAGTTTATTAAAAATTATCTACACTGGGTAACAACCCCTGATAATTTTTACCAAAGCCGAGCTTATGAACAGCAACCATTGGCAATGCCTGATTACTCAAATTGAACAATGCAATCCTCAACTGGCCAAGCTCTGCAGCCATTGGCAATCAAGAGAGATGAATCAATACAGTAACGGCATTTGGCAAAGTAATAGTACCTCACCCAGCATTAACCGAGACTATCTCGCCGAACTCATTACTCAACAGCAAAAGCGTTTGGGTTTATTCAATTCGCCGGCAATTCAGCGTGCACTGAACAACAACGTGGTGCTGAGCGCACATCACACCGCAAGCTTGTGCCACCCTATTGCGCTACAAACACTAATTTTGGCCTGCTTGGGCGATGCAACGCCGAAAGACATCGTAGTTTTGTGCACCGATTGGATTCCCATGGATAACCTATTTTATCCACGCGGATTTTTAATAAAAGACGTCCACGGCAACACACAAGCAGTTAATTTATTTGCCAAAAGCTGCAAAAAACAGCTCGTGGCCGACATGCCGGGATTTGCAAAAGACAACATCGAAAAAGTACAACAACAAGCCGAAAAACTGCGATTAAATCATACCCTAACGCAACAGCAACTCAATCAGTTGAGTAGCGCACTGGAGCGTTACTATCTCACTGAACCCGTAATTAATCTGCCAAAATACAAAGACCAATGCGCACTTGTCAATCACACCATATGCCAAGCCTTGTTCCCCGAGCACAATATTATTTTTGTTAACATCAGCGATATTGCTTGCAGCTTATTAATCGAACAATTACGCAACGACAATTCAGTCATCAGCCAATTGTTAACGAAGCCAGAAACCTCTGAGTTGTTTATTAATGCTTTGGAGGGCGAACCGGGATGTTGGTCTCGTGCTAGTCAACAGGGCTCGATTTTATTTTGGTGTGTGAATAATGGAAAAATGGTGTCTTTTAACCGATACAATAACGGCGTGTTAGCTAACGATTTTACTCAATTGCCGTTACAAGCCGATGCACTAATCAGGGAACTGCAAGCGGGCACTATTATTCCTGGCATGGCCATAACCTTTATAGTGCTCATGTTTGGCCAAGGATTAGTCTGCGCTGGGGGAATGCGACAAATCGCCTACACCCATGCGATTAAACAAGCGTTTATTAACGCCACCGGAGCCCAACAATTTCGCCACCATCCGGTTGATCGCATGGTAGCGGGTCTCTCTGTGGGCGGCGACGGAGTAGATCCATCGGCGCCGTGCCTTTTTCAAGAATTAGCCAATGCTCCCATCGCGTTAGAAAATTTACGCCACATTCCCTTTCGGCATGTCATTCAAGTCTCCTCGGAAAATTTATTGGCGTTGAGCTAATAGCTGTTTTGCACGCTGGCTAATTATTCCTCAAGTTCGCTATGTTTTTAACTCAACACATCGATAGTGCCCGCTAAGTACTTCACCGCAGAGCCAGAAATTTTTACGCGATCGCCCACCAATTCACAGTAAACCTTTCCGGATCGACTGGAAACCTGACGCGCGTTTAATTTTGAATTACCGGTTTGCACATACCAGTAAGGCATTATTTGAGTGTAGGCCGAGCCAGTTACCGAATCTTCGGGAATACCCGCTTTGGGTGCGAAAAAACGCACCCATAAATCGTCTAATTCTCCGGGAGCAACAACAATCACACCGCGTAAATCAACTTGTTTTAGTAAGTTATAATCGGGCTCAATGGCTTTTAATAATTGGCCGTTTTCAACCACCACTAAAAAATCCATCGATTGATAACACTCCACTGGCTCAATACCCAGCCCGCGACGCAAGAGCTCTGGCGTTTCGCAGATTACCGGCGGTTGACTGGGAAAATCCAAGGTTAACAAGCCGTTATTGCGTGAAACGCTGAGAGCACCAGAGAGTGAATCGAATATAACCTCATCGCGCTCATACCCATATTCATTAAATAACACGTGGGCAGTGGCCAAGGTTGCATGGCCACACAGCTTTACCTCCTTTGTGGGTGTAAACCAGCGAATATGAAAGTCGTCGCCCTTTGGAATATAAAAAGCGGTTTCTGCTTGATTATTCTCTTCCGCGATCTGCTGCATTACCGCCTCTGGCAACCACTGCTGCAGAGGAACAACCGCTGCTGGATTGCCTTCAAAGGGTTTTTCTGCAAACGCGTCGATTTGAAAAATCGGTAGCTTCATAGTTCGGATTATTTAATGATTTTATTAATCGGCACGGTCAGTCGTGCCGCTACTGTTTAAAACCGCTACTGCTTAAACGATGGATCGTTGCGCTCCACCTCACGCAGTAACGCGTTAAATTCTAACTCGCCAGGACTTGCCCCAGACATTTGGATTTGCAAAAGCTCTGCGGATTTTTGCGCAATATCTTCGGATAACGGAATTAACTCACGGCCGGAGTTATCGGCCGCCACTTGAATTTCACAGGCCCGTTGCAGTAGCCACAAATTCATAAACATGGCGGGAATGGAAGAACCGCAAGCAAGAATGCCATGATTGCGCAAAACCAGTAGATTTTTTTCACCGAGGCTTGACACCAATCGGTCTTTCTCACCGGGCATTACGGTAATGCCTTCAAAGTCGTGATAAGCCACTTGGTTGTACAATAACACCGAATAAAAATTATCGTGGCGCAGGCCGTCCTTCTGACAAGCCACCACCGAACCCGCATTGGTGTGCAAATGGCCAATACACACCGCATCGGCGCGCGCCTCGTGCACTGCAGTATGAATAATCATACCGGCTGGATTGGGCTGATACGGACTGTCCTCCAACACCTCGCCCTGAATATTCACTTTTAACAAATTAGAGGCGGTAACTTCGCGGTAATGCAATCCGTAAGGGTTAATTAAAAACTCGCCGTCAGTGCCGGGTAATTTTACGGTGATGTGATTAAAAATTAATTCATCCCACCCCAAGTGGGCAAAAATACGATAGCAGCCCGCCAATTGAATTCGCAGTTGTTGTTCTTGATCGGAAAGGCTCATAATTTATCCTCTTATATTTATTTTATCTGTTGATATTATTTAATGAAGCGTTCGGACGGGTTAATACATAATCATTAACAGCGCCGATATAATAACTATAGACACGATATTCAAAACCAGCCCCACTCGAATCATCGTGTCTGATCGTATCAAGCCCGTGCCGTGTACCAGCGCATTTGGCGGCGTGGCCACCGGCAGCATAAAGGCGCAAGAAGCCGTTATACCCACCGCCAAAGCCGCTTGCTGGCTGCTAATAAACTCGCTGGGCAGTGCGATAAAAATAGGCACCAATAAGGCGGTCGTGGCGGTATTGCTGGTAAGCTCTGTTAGAAAAACCACAAAGCTAACCAGCACAATTAATATAACTAGCGTAGATTGCTCGGCCACCAATTGGCTGAGTAACGTACCTAAAAACACACTGGCTCCGCTGGTTTTTAAAACCGCGCCCAGCGTTAAACCGCCACCAAACAGCAACAGTACACCCCAGTCGGTGTGCGTTTGCACTTGTTTCCAGGATACTACCCGAGAAAACATCAGCAGCACTAGGGTAATTAATGCCACTAAGGCTTCGAATTTTCCGCTTACGTTAAAAAACGCGGCCAGTGGTTTGCTGAATACCCAGCCGACCACGGTGAATAAAAAAATCGCCACCATCAACAGTCGCGGGCGATTCCATTCAAAGTGAAAATCCGCCAGGTTCACTTGTGTTCGACCAAAGTCAGGTTTTAACAGTCGCCACAATATCCACATCATAATGGGCCATAAAATTAAATACGCGAGCCCACCAATTTGTAACCAGTCGATAAAACTCATGTTTAGGGCACCGGCGGTAATGCCATTGGGCGCACTACCCACTAAGGTCGCTATGCCGCCGATATTGGCCGAATAAGCAATGCCTAACAAACAAAACATGGTGGTTTTACTGCTGAGCGCCTCCTTTTGCTGAACAAGCCCCAAAATCAGCGGCAGCATTAGCGCCGCAGTCGCCATGTTGCTGATCCACATCGACAAACAAGACGCCGCCAAACACAATAAAATCACAGCGCGATGCAGATACCCTTGAGTAAAACCCAAAATACCGTGAGCAATGTACTGATCGAGCTGTTGGGCACGCATTGCCGCCGCCAAGCCATAACCGCCTAAAAACACATAAATAATAGGGTGAGCAAAATTACCGAGGCTTTCGTTCACCGACATTAATTGAAAGCCCACCGCCAATACCGGCACCAGCATGGCGGTTGCGGTCACGTGGATAGCCTCGGATAACCAAAGCACTGCGGCCACCCATAAAATAATCAGCGCCTTCACCACCGTTGGCTCGGCGTCTACCGTTCCCCAAATGAGCAGCGCACCCAGCACAATCAATAGCACTGCGATCAGATTTTTTTTCATTGTTATCCTTATTTTGTTGTCCCTATCGTATGTATTATCCGAAGGTTTTATCCGGTTATTTTGCCATCACCTTTCGATAGAATCTTTTATACCAGCCCATCCAATGGGTTAAAACCGTTATTCTATTCACCCATCTAGCCATTAACCCACCCAGCGAGTAGATTGCCTCGATCTACTGGTTTTTTATCCTAAAAAACTAGCGATATTGGCTAAAACCTAGATTTTAAAGGCTTTGAGCCAGCAATACAGTGAGACGGCACATTCTTGTGCCGCTGCTAACCCAGTATTGATCTAGCCCAGTATCGAT
This sequence comes from uncultured Cellvibrionaceae bacterium, assembly GCA_964342265.1. Lineage (GTDB taxonomy): Bacteria > Pseudomonadota > Gammaproteobacteria > Pseudomonadales > Cellvibrionaceae > Halioxenophilus. The sequence goes on from CAYFFE010000052.1 coordinate 19,997, forward strand.
CTAGCCCAATATCGATATCACCCTAAATCTGTCTAATCCAAAAACCGGCTACTCCAAAATCTAACACCGTCGGGCTATAAAATAAAAAACCCCAGGCCGGAGTCCGACCTGGGGTAAAGGTGAGCCTTAAAGACTCTGAGCTAAGACACTATTGACAATTTAAATCGATTCTCGATAACTCATCATTAACAGGGAAACAATTGCCCGAAGGCAGCTCCTGCGGCTCGTAGCGCAAGAGATTGGGGTCGTACAGTGAGTTGGTTAAAAAGGCGGTGAGGTTATCTATGTCTTGTTCCGATAATCCCAATGGTTGAAAGCGTTCGTCCAGCGTACCCTGTGGCAACACCTTTTGAGCAACTGAGGTGTTTTTGTAGGCCACCACATCGCGCACGGAAGTAAACGATCCTCCGTGGCCAAACACATCAGAATCCACCAGATTGTAGAGCTGTGGCACCTTAAAGGTGTAATCGTCCGCCGGCTCACCGGTAAAGCCACCGCGTCCACGCGCGGACGCATCGTCAACAGAGCCGGTTACCGCTGGATTATTGGGGTCAAAATCGGCAAAGCCAATGGCCATAAACATTTCGGCTTCTGTGGCACCCACCTCAGAACTCAACGCTGGCCCACGGTGACAATCACTGCAGCCGGCATCGCCAAAAAACAGCACAGCGCCGGCTAATTCTTCCACCGTCAGTGCATCTGAATCACCGCGTAACCAAAGCTGGAATGGCGATTGGTTGGCCAACACCGTACGCTCATAGGCGGCGATGGCTTTGGCGGCATCTTCCAAAACATCGCTGCTACCGTCGGGATAAGCCGCATCGAACAGCGCTTGATAGGTAGCGTTGGTTTGTAAAACGGTGTCATCCACCACTTTCAAGCGATGCACGCCCAAACCGGCCACGGCTTGAATCTCGACACCGGCCAGTTGTCGGTCATTCTCCGCTTTAGGCGTACCCGGTGTAGCGAGCACATCGTCACTCAAACCAATATTCACAAAACCACCGACCACATTGCCGAATTGACCATTCCACAACATGACTTCCTGATAGGCGGTGTTCAATATAGTGGGCGATGTTAATGGCTGCACATCCGGCACCAGAGTTGGGTCTGCTGAGTCTTTATCGAAACCCTCAACCAACACGCGGGCTTCTCCAGCCATACCAAAACCTTCGCCACCCTCGGCGATACCCTGTAAAACACCGGATTTAAAGCCAGCACGTGCTTGGTGACAACTGGCACACGACCAAGTGCCGGCCAGATCGACGTTGACGCCATTTTGAGCGAGAGCCGTTTCATGAAAAAGTAATTGGCCCAACTCAACTTTTTCGGCGCTTAGAGGATTATTGGGATCCTGTGGAATATTATCGAAATCATCGGAATCGGGTAACAAAAAAGCGCTGGCCCCAACACCGCCGCTTTCGGCCTCTAACATTGCACTGAGTGCTGCGGATAATTCTTCTCGTTGGCTGGGACCATCATCACTGTCTGAGCCACAAGCGGTTAAGACCAAGATAGAAGCGACGATAAAAAAACGATTAAATTGACACAACATTAACAACTTCCCTCGTGTACGGAATTTCCAAAAAAATCGTGACCAGCGCTAAAACCACCGACCCGATAAATAAAATAAAGGAGTCTCTGATTAACTCAGAGATTCCTAAAAGTGAGAACTGAGTAGACCTTTTTAGGTATAGCCTTAACAAACGAGGGAGATTGCATTGGGTGACGAACGGTAGAAAATGGGAATAACCGACACTTAGACAGTTATAAATAGACCCAAAAATAATTAATATTTATAAATAAACTACGGTGCAAATTAATTGTTATTAATAAACGAGACACACCCACACCCAATTAACTGGTAAGTTAAGGCAGAATATTTTTTGCCCTACAAATACCCGAGTTAATCGGAGTTTCTATTAATTAACACCAGCTTACTTTTTTTAATTTATTCAAAACAGCCTAATGTAATAGAATTACTTTTTTTATATCGTTTTTAAAAAAACTAAAACATCAAACGTTATTTAGTTTTGGGGTTGGCTTTGGTTTTAGCTTTATAGATACGCTGCAAACCGTCATCGGCATGGGCAACGGTAACCTCACCGGTTTCGCGCAGGTATAAAAGGGTTTTTTTAATGGTGGAATCATCTAGCCCTTGGCTTGACAAAGCATTGATCAAATCAAAAGAAAGCACCTCGCCCTGTTTATGTATTTCGGCTAAGGCTAAGCGCCAGGCAAGGTCGTTGGGGTCTTCGCTTTGTCGCGACGTGTTGCTTTGTTGTGAGGCAGTACTTTGTTGAGCAACAGAATCGGCACGCATGCCATCCATCTCGGTTGCACTCTCGCCCTCACAATTCACAGCCCCACCAACCAAGCTTTGTAATGTGGCCGCATCCAATCCTTCAACCGTTAAATCGACGTCTACATCGCCCACGGTGCCTTTTATTCGAATCGCCACAATTTATTCCCCAACGTGTTCCCGAACCATTAATTGCTAATGATGGTGATGTTCGTTAATGCTGCTTTCGCCGTTTTGGCTGGCAGAGTGATCGTGATTGCCATGATTATGGTGGCCACCACTGAACAAAATCGTCCACACACCAAAGGCGATGAGTAATACACCAAAAAACATTTTCAGTGCTTTGTGATTGAGTATTTTTTGTAAACGCTCGGCCAACAAACCCGTGGCCAGCAGTGCGGGTAGAGTTCCTAAACCAAATGCCAACATGGTGCCTGCCGCAGCCGATACGGTTTGTTGCGTTACCGCCAATGCCAGCGCACTGTAAACCAGACCGCAAGGCAACCAACCCCACACAGCACCGAAAGCAATAGCAGTATGAAACCGTTTAACGGGCATTAAACGTTTGGCCATTGGCTTAACAAATTGCCACAGTCGTTGACCAGCGTTCTCCAAATATTGCAAGCCTAACCACCAGTGAGTGAGGTACAAGCCCATGGCGATTAATAAAATTCCGGCAATTAGACGCAAACCGCTTAAATATTGTCGGCTAAATTGCGGGCTTAATGCTTCGGAAAACCAAAGACTCAGCGCAGACAAAATTACCGCCATCAAAACGTAACTGCCAATTCGGCCAAAGTTGTAACCCAACAAAATGCGCAGCCGCAGCCAGGGTTTGCCTGCGGGTAAGGCAAAACTTAATGCACTGCAAATACCGCCGCACATGGCTATACAGTGGGCGCTACCAAAAAAGCCTAAACCCAACGCCGACAACAGCGTGGCTATATTTAATTCCTGCACGCTATTGTTTATCCGTCGTCGATGAAGAGTTTGCTTGTGTTGGAGCTTTTGATTTTCTCAAAGATTGCTCGTCAAATAATATCCGATTGGCCTCGGTATTGAGGTCATCGTACTGGCCATTTTTTATGGCCCAAAACAAAACTTTTACGGCAATAAACACAAACACTAAAGCCACTGGAACCAATAAATACAAAATTTCCACGGTATTACCTATTTACTTTTTACCGGCCTAGCCATTAATACACGCTTGGCGATGTTTTCGACGATGATTAATTTGCCGGAAAATATTATACCTTGCGAGTCGATAATCTCAGCGCGTTGGCAACCACCACCAACGAACTTACGCTCATGCCTATGGCCGCGGCCCACGGCGGCACCCAACCGGCCACCGCCAAAGGCAACGCCAAACCGTTGTAGCTAAGCGCCCAGGTTAGGTTTTGGCGAATAGTAACCTGTAATTGTTTGGCAAAGGCAATGGTTCTTATCAGCAGCGTTAAATCGCCGTTCAGCAGTACAGCATCCGATTGGGTTTGCGCTAAATCGGTGGCACCGGCCATAGCCACGGAAATATCCGCCGCACTCAACACGGGCACATCGTTAATGCCGTCGCCCACCATCAATACCACTTCGCCGGCGGCTTGATAGGCTTGCACTCGCTCTAATTTTTCGCCGGGTAATACGCGGCCAAAGGCGCTTTCAATGGATAACTGTTTTGCCACCTGAGCCACGGCTTGCTCGGTGTCCCCCGAGAGCAAACTCACCGCCAAACCCTGCTTTTGGGCAAAATCCAAAGCCGATGCCGCCGTCGCTCGCAAGCTATCGTTTAACTGCACCCACGCCAGTGGCTGTTGAGTTGTCGCTAGCAGCAGCCAGCCGCTGCCGGCCGGCGGCTCTATGCTTGATTGATTTCTGTTTGGTTGATCAGTGTTCGCATGACTTTGAATCGAGGCCAACACAAAATCTGCTCGGCCAAAATAATACACACGCCCGTCAATTTCTCCGCTCACGCCGTTGCTGGTGGTGGTTTGCCGATGCTTGGCGTAGTAGCGACCAGACCATGGTAAAAAAGCCTGGGCAATGGGATGCGAGCTGTCTTGCTCCAAGGCGGCAACGATGGCCAACACATCGTCTTTATCGCTCGGCTTGTGCTCGGGCAACAAGTCTGGCGACGATAACACCACCACCTGCTGAACTTGCGGCTCGCCCACGGTGAGTGTGCCGGTTTTATCAAACACCAGCCGGTCGACCTTGGCCAACGCACTGAAGGCATTGCTGTTTAAGATCAGCAGACCGGCTTTGCGCAATCGAGCCAAAGCAGCGGCGTGCGCGGTGGGTGTTGCCAACGACAACGCACACGGACACGTCACCACCAGCACCGACAACACCACCCACAGTGCGTGTTGGGGCTCTTTAAACCACCAATAAATCGCGGTGGCCACCGCCACCAAAAGCACTCCAGCCACAAACCAAGACGCCAAGCGATCGGCCGTGGCCACCTGTTGGGGTTTTTCCGCCAGAGCGCCATCGACCATGCGCTCAATGGCCGATAGCGTGGTATCCGCCCCCACGGCTTCGACGGTAATTAATAGAGGAGAATCCGTATTGGTGGTGCCTGCCACCACTCGATCGCCGGGTGCTTTATCCAGCGCCGCCGATTCCCCGGTGAGCATGGCTTCGACGACCTTAGATTGGCCCTCTAATACGCTGCCGTCACAGGGAATAACCTCGCCGGCGCCGACCGCCACACAATCGCCCACCGAAATAGAGCGCAACGGCACTATTTCGCGCTGTTCTCGATCTGCATCGCGCACCACTTTGTTGACCGTGAGCGGCAGCAGTTGCGCCAGCCGTGTCATGCCTAAGCGATTGCTGTGGCGGGTGCGCATTTCCAGGTAGCGTCCCAACAGCAAAAAGAACGTAAACATGGAAACCGAGTCGAAATAAACCTCGCCCGATTGAGAGAGCGTGGCCCAAACGCTGGCGCTGTAGGCAAAACCAATGGCCAGTGCCACAGGGACATCCATCACCAAATGGCGATTGGCAAGCGCCCGGTACGCGGCTTCAAAAAAAGGTCGAGCACTGAAAAATACCACGGGCGTGGCAATAATCAGGCTGATCCAGCGCCAATAATTGAGCCACTCACCCGTGGCCCCGGCGTAAATAACCACCGCCACCATGCCCACTTGCATCATGCCAAAGCCGGCCACACCAATGCGCATAAGCGCCAGCTTACGTTCGCGGTCGGCCAGTTGTTGTGCCTGATCCTCGGTGGCCGGAGGTAATCGATAACCAATGGCCGCCACCGCCGCC
>CAYFFE010000053.1:0-25409 GCA_964342265.1 uncultured Cellvibrionaceae bacterium
TATGGCGGTGAGGGAGGGATTCGAACCCTCGATGCCTTTCGACATACACACTTTCCAGGCGTGCTCCTTCGGCCACTCGGACACCTCACCATCTGTTCTTTCGCTGTTTGGCCCGACTAAATCGAGTAGTTATGGGGCTTGGCACAAGGCACCGTTTTAGCGAGGGCGCAACTATACGCAATGCAGGCAGTAGAATCAATATGTGCATGCCGTTGGGAGGATTACCCGCGCGATGGCCGCCAATTGAATAAAAAATCCTCGATCTTCGCTTTCTATTGCTAATATTTATTATTAATTGAAAGCTTTTTACCGAAACGTATTAGTGCGACATTACGAGCCGGTGCCAAAAGTATAAAAATCACACAACACAAGATCGTTGCTATGGAATTATCTCGCTGGTTAGTTGCAGGCATTGTGGAGTTGTATTTGGTGCTCCTGCTGTTGTGTGTGTTTCTTTTGTTCAATATTAAAAGCCTGCGCAAACTGGTCCGCTCCCTGCGCGATAAGGTTAAAAATCTACTCGATGAACTAAACCAGGCTCGCTCTGATAATCGCGAACTGATCGAACAAAAAGCGTTGGCGGAACTAAAAGCCGATCCCGCACCCAATTTTCGCGATCAACTGCAAAAGCAGATTGACTTAACCCAAGAGTTTCACGACGAGCTGCCGGGCAGCCAGACTATTGATCGGTACCTGGATCCAATCCACCCCATTCAGCGACAGAGCTTGGCGTTGCGCCACGCAGTCTTATCCGCTGAGTTGGAGGCCCAGGATGCCGACGGCGATGTTCACCCCAACTGGGCGTTGCTGCAAAAGAGCTTTGGCGGTTTGATTAACTTCTATAAAGAGAAGTTCTCCTCGTTTAATAAACCAGAAAGCACTCCCTCCCCGGAAACATCCCCTGCGCCAGAACCGGCTTTAAATACCGGTATCAGTACCGATGAGCAATGCGTTACGGATTTACTGATCGAAGCTGCAGGCGGAATGGCTCCCGATAATCTGGAAGTATTGCTTGAGCGCTACCGATCCTCTGCGGTCCGCAAAGACCCAGACGAACTTCCCGCCAATACTCCGGCCCCCACCAAAGCCAGCCCGGACGACTCCGCACAAGATCTGGCCAACCTGCGAGCACTGGCTGAAAAGCAACGCCAAACTATTTTGGAGTTACAAAAACGCATTCAAAGCACTGCAGAACCGGTGGACCTTAAAAATCTGGTGGAAGATCTCAATGGCCAACTCAACCGCCAAAGTCAGTTTATGAAAGAATCCGAAAGCTGTATTCGATTGCTGGAAAATGAACTGGAAATGGCCAACGCTAAAATCGAGCAATTGAAGCACCAAAAACGCACTCCGAGTGATACTGAAACCCCAAGTAAATCGGAGCGCCAGGAACTGACCCAACAAAACGAGCAATTACGCAAGAGGGTTAAACAGCAAGACGCCGAAATCGAGCAGCTTATCGCCCAGTTGCAAATGAGCAGCAAAGAGCAATAACCTGTCATCGCTTACCAGCCGATACTTCGGCAAATGCCAGCAAGCGCAGTGAGTTCTCAAAGGTCTTTTATTCGATAATTGGGTATTCGAGCCTACAACTTCGATGGTTTACACTAGATGGTTTGGACCAAAAGACGCCCATTGCCATAAACTTAAACTTTTTGAGTGATAATTGAGAGAAACAGTTACGCCAAAAGGCATTTTCAGGACCTGCCAGTAAGCCTAGCAAGTAACGCAGAATGGGCCCCAACTGCAATAGACAGCTCTGTGGCATCCACGGTATATTAGCCCGCACTTTGACGCGCCAACCCGCATTCTGGGCCATGCAATAAAGTCTTAGATTTTAATAGGTTACCGGTTACTATTAATAAACCAGTTGTAAAACGCATAAACCGGCATTTAGATTGTACAAGCGCTTGAATTCCAAACCAGATTGGACAACTCTCACTCCATGAACGACTCTGCCAAAGCAGAAATCTGGGCACTTCCCCAGCGCCAAATCTACTTTCGCACCCTGATTGTCTTTTCAGTGGTGGGCACATTGGTGTCCTATCGTTCTTGGCCAAATTTTGATCTGCTGTCCTCTGGATTGGCAGTTTTCATGTTGATTTACCTAGTAGCCTCCGGGTATCTCGCCAAACGCTGGAACCGCTATCACGATAAACCCATCGACCGATATTTGGGCTGGATTGATTCCGGTTTAATTGGCGCCAGTTTGTGCTTGGTGGACTTCCAGATTCTGCCAACGGTGCTGTTTGTTACCATTATTCAGTTTAATGCGGCTCAGAATGGCTCCAGTCGTCGCTGGCTGGAAGACAACTTTGCGTTCGTGGCGGGAGCCGGCATTGGCGCATTCTTGTACACCCCCACGTGGGTGCTTTCGAGCGAGGTAAACGTCTCCGCCACCACGCTCATTGGCGTAAGCGTGTACATTGTGCTGAGCGGTGTGTACAACAGCGTGCGCACCCAATCGCTTAGCCAAAAATTGCAACAAGCCAGCGAAGAGTTGGAGGGCAGCCAAGCCAAAGCGTTTCGATTGTCGCGGTATTTGTCACCGACTGTTTGGAATGCCATCAGCAAAGGCAACGAGAAAATTCTGCAAACCGACCGCAAACGCCTGACGGTTTTCTTCTCGGATATTCAGGGCTTTACGGCGCTTTCTGAGGAGTTAGAAGCAGAAACACTGGCCGCGCTGTTAAACACCTACCTCACCGAAATGACCAAAATTGTTGCCCATTACGGCGGCACCATCGATAAATTTATGGGCGATGGTTTGATGGTAATTTTTGGCGACGGCGACACTAAGGGCGCCAAAGACGATTGCCTGCGCTGTGTGACTATGGCCCTGGCCATGCGCAAACGCATGAAAGTGCTGCAAAATCATTGGTTTCGACAAGGAATCAAGCGCAAGCTGCAAATTCGGATGGGCGTGAATACCGGTTTTTGCACCGTGGGGACTTTCGGCGCCAAAGCCCACCACCTCGACTACACCGTACTGGGCACCCACGTTAACTTGGCCAGCCGGTTAGAGTCCGCCGCCTCGCCGGGGGAAATTCTGCTCTCTCACGAATCCTGGGCTCTGGTAAAAGACACCATTCTGTGCACCAACAAAGGCATGGTAGAAGCCAAAGGCTTTAGCTATCCCATTGAGGTTTACCAAGTGATCGATTTGCGCAAAAACCTGGGCGCATCGCAGACCTACCTGGAAACCAGCACCGAAGGATTCAATATGCAGTTGGATCTGGAAAAAGTTCGCAATTACGAACGCGAGCGCGTTATACAGGATCTGGAAAAAGCCATCGAATCACTGCGCGATCGGTTAATGTAGGCCCCGCAGTTAGCCCTTCAGCTCCACAAACGCCAGCGAACCACTGTGTGTAAGCCCCTTTGAATACCGATCTTCGAAGGCCTCTCTGGAGAGTTCAAAATAGTGCTTGATAACCAATTCGGCCACGGGCTTAGCACAGCGAAATTGAAAGACTTTATCAACGAACAAGCGCTTCCACCAACTGCCGGAGTGCACGAGTTGATCGCTGGTAAAATGAATTTCGCCTTGCGAATGGCATTGCACGGTTAAAAAATCTTGCTTGTTACGCGACAACGTAAACTGAGTGGCGGGAAGCGCGTCAGCTTCTGATTCAAACACCAAAGAGCCTTTAGCATTAATCTGCTCAAGCTCCTCAAGCGCCTGGCAATAATCGATTTGCCCGCTGGAGACTTCGCTGAGTGATGAATCGAGTGTGATCAGTTCCATAGTATTGTGCGGCCACTGTGATTGAGTAAATTAGCAACGACAGAGCTGAAACATTATGAGAGAAATTATCGCCAAGTCGCGGTAACGGTAACGATTTTTTATTGTTTTAGAATCGACAGCAATTATTGCCGAATTAACTTAAGCCCCGTGGGTACCGACAAGTGTGTACTGCGAAAGGGGTTAATGTCCAATCCACCACGGCGAGTGTAACGAGCATAAACCGTTAAAGCCACCGGCTTGCAGCGCTGGAGAATATCCATAAAGCAGCGCTCCACACACTGCTCGTGAAAATCTTGATGCTCGCGAAAAGACACCAGATAAGCCAATAAGCCGTGTTTATCGATGGCACTGCCCCGGTAATCGATCCAAATGGAGGCCCAATCCGGTTGACCAGTAACCGGGCAATTGGTTTTGAGTAAGTGGCTCACCAAAGACTCTGCCGTCTCGCCGAGAGCGGCCCGAGCCGTATCGGGTTTTAGTAACTCTGGATTCGGCGTGTACTGCTCGATACTTACCGGTAGCTCGTCCAAGCACTCGGCAACCCGCCCCTGACTTTCGAACTGAAAGCGCGCAAAATAGTGCTCGGCCTCGGCCAACGCCATCACTGTTACAACGACTGTAGCCCCTGCGGCGGCTGATAAATCGCGCGCCAAAACCTCTTGCACCTGCTGCCAGTGTTCAAAGCGGGTTTGATTGAACGAATTCAAGTACAACTTAAACGATTTGGACTCAATAATATTGGCCGATGTGGCCGGGATAACAAACTCCGCCACGGCCACCTGCGGTAAGCCTCGCTCATTGAGCCAAGACAACTCCCAGCCGGTCCAAACATCTTCGCCCGTAAACGGCAGGGGTTCCACAAGACCTAATGCGTCGCGTCCCAATTTTCGAGCAATGGGATACAATAGCGTGGCATCGTAGGTGCTGCTGTACTGTGTGGTTTTGCCAAGCCCACTGCCCTCGGCGGAATTGGGTAAATCAGACACGTAATCCCCTAGCCTCGCAGCCGTGTGCCGCTATTAAGCAAATGCAACGCGTACCAAAAAAGACCAATAATAAACAGCACAATACCAACGATGGCAAAGCGAATATCAATATCGGAAACACCCAAAAACCCGTAGCGGAAAGCATTCACCATATAGATGATGGGGTTCAGCAACGATACTTTTTGCCAAAACTCCGGTAGCAGCGTCATGGAATAGAACACGCCACCTAGGTACGTTAGCGGTGTTAGCACAAAGGTGGGCACAATGCTGATGTCATCGAAGGAATCGGCAAACACCGCATTAATAAAACCGGCAGTGGCAAATAAGGTGGAGGTAAGCACCACAATTAACACAGTGATGGTTAGATTGTGGATGTGTAGTTCAGTAAAAAATAGCGATACCAGAGAGACAATCACACCAATCATCAGCCCGCGCGTTACGCCACCGAGTACATAGCCCAATAAAATCAGGTAGTTGGGTGTTGGCGAAACCAGCAACTCTTCGACAAAACTCTGGAATTTAGCGCTGTAAAACGAACTCACCACATTGGAGTAAGAATTGGTGATAACCGACATCATAATCAGCCCCGGCACCACAAACGACATATAGTCGAAGCCTTCCATCTCGCCGATGCGCGAGCCAATCAGCTTGCCAAATATCACAAAGTACAAGCTCATAATAATGACCGGCGGCAACAATGTTTGCAGCCAGATGCGTAAAAAACGCCGGATCTCTTTACCTAAAATGGCCGTGAAGGCGATCCACTGTTCAGACCAACTCATGCCGTTGCCTCCGCTGCGGTGGTTTTGCTTGCGTCCGCCTTGCTGGCCTCGACCAATTTAACGAACAATTCTTCCAAACGGTTGGCCTTGTTGCGCATGCTGATCACGTCAATGCCCTGTGCGCTGAGTTGCTGGAAAACATCGTTTAGCGACTGTTCTTTTTCCACCTCTAACTCAAAACTGTGGCTGTCGGTGATCTGTAAGTCATAGCCATTTAACGCCAAACCGCTAGCAACCTCGGCGCGCGTATCAAAAATAAACGTTTCTTGATTGAGTTGCTTTAACAGAGACTTAATACTGGTGTTTTCCACCAACTGCCCCTTATCGATAATGGCCACATTGCGGCACAGACTTTCGGCTTCTTCCAGATAATGAGTGGTGAGGATAATCGTCGTGCCGCGATCATTAATTTCCTTGAGGAATTCCCACATGGTGCGGCGCAACTCGATATCCACGCCAGCGGTGGGTTCGTCCAAAATCAGCAATTTCGGCTCGTGCACCAGGGCTCGGGCAATCATCAAACGGCGTTTCATGCCGCCCGATAAACTGCGGCTTTGATTGCCGCGCTTGTCCCAAAGGCCCAGCTGCACCAGGTATTTTTCGGCGGCCTTTTTGGCATCGTGACGTGGGATACCGTAGTAACCGGCCTGGTTCACCACAATATCAAACACCTTCTCAAACTGACTAAAATTGAATTCCTGCGGTACAACGCCGAGCATTTTTTTGGCCAGAGCACTTTGTTTGTCGATGTTGTAGTCAAAGATATGGACTTGGCCTGCAGTTTTTTTAACCAGCGAACAAATTATACCGATCGTGGTGGATTTACCGGCACCATTGGGGCCGAGCAGCGCGAAGAAATCCCCCTGCTCTACTTGCAAATCAATACCCTTGAGCGCGGTAAAGCCATTGGCGTAGGTTTTATGGAGATCTTTAATGGATAACGCAATAGTCATAACTTAGCTACTTCAAATTCATGTTTCCAGGAATTGGCTTGGAGAGTCTTCGGTATTGTTTCAATCTAATACAAACAGGCGGCACGTGCTGTAGAGGCCCCCTCTCTCGGCGCTGTGCATAACTTGCCGATGGGTAAAGGGGTTGTTTTGGCGGCGATGTGTTGTAAGGCTCTTTGATCACCAAATTACAGTGGGTGATTCAATGCAGCCACGCGTAGGATGTAAAGGCGTGCTGAAACCAATCTTGCCCAATATACCCATTGAACAACGCTAGAACTTCTCCGGGCCGCGATGATAGCAGATTACCCACAAACGTGGACACCAGCCCGGCGCAACACTGATTTGCGAATACGCACGGTCGAGCAAGTAACCGACAGTTTGAGGACAATTGAGAAAGATAAAAGCTAGATAGAGGGCGTAAGAGCCAACCCTTACTGGATGACTGCGAAAGTGGCCGACACAAAGGACGAATGGAGCGGGAAACGAGATTCGAACTCGCGACCCCAACCTTGGCAAGGTTGTGCTCTACCAACTGAGCTATTCCCGCAATGGCGTCCCCTAGGGGAGTCGAACCCCTGTTACCGCCGTGAAAGGGCGGTGTCCTAGGCCTCTAGACGAAGGGGACAGAGTGCTTGCTTTTGTTAATATCAACAACTGTTAACACCAACATAGGCAATATCCTTTTTACTTCTTGTGAGTCTCTGCTTTATCTGAGCTTACACAACAATCCCGATCAGATGCTTGTGCATAAAGTCATCCGATAAAAACGCGCAAAACCCAAACAGGATAATAAGCAGAAGTACCAAACTGCATCCAACAACTGCTGAAAGCAGAATTGGAGCGGGAAACGAGATTCGAACTCGCGACCCCAACCTTGGCAAGGTTGTGCTCTACCAACTGAGCTATTCCCGCAATGGCGTCCCCTAGGGGAGTCGAACCCCTGTTACCGCCGTGAAAGGGCGGTGTCCTAGGCCTCTAGACGAAGGGGACTTAGGACTCAGATTGCAGCACCTACAAATGTTTGCGTGGGGCCGAAATCAGAAGTGGGGCGAATTCTATGTACCGGGCCGGCACCTGTCAACACCTTCAAAACTTTTTATTTCCAATAACTTAGCGAACCTGAGCAATTGTTAATCACCGCTTGCCAGTGACCACAAAACCACCAGTTAAAACCAAACGGAATTTAAGTACCGCTAATCTAGCTATTTTGTGTTCTATCGAAGCCTTATCGCTCCTAATCGGCAAGATTATGGCCTGACAATATTAACCAAATCCTGCGAAAACTAGCTGTAAAGCATTGATTTTTATCAACAAATCGAGCAAACCACAATTTATAACCAAAAAAACGAGCACATCATTTGGTTTAGCACTCAATGAATCGCCATTGCTCGAAAATAGCAGACTGGTGGCGAGCATCTATACTTCAAGGAAGTTCTGGTGTTACGGCTAGGGTTTTAACGAATAACACATTTAGTGGATGGGCGTTTTAAACGCGGCTTTTTATACATAGAGCCTTTTTAAACAAAGCCCCTCTTTTTTAAATAGAGCCCTAAAGCCCTTATAGACAACAGCCGTAAACAAACCGAGGCCTTTAGAAATGGACCCTGCAGGGCTATCTGCAGGGTCCATATGGGTTGCCTGCTTTTATCAGTAAACCATAAAGCACGCAGCCATCGCGGGTAAGTGATAACAGATATTAGGAAACCGACCAACTTAAAAACAAAGGTGATCGAACCAGCTAGGCCAAAACTGAAATAAATTTGTGGGAACGCGTATTTTATGACTTCTGTGTACATCGCCGGCGGCATTATCATCATTTTGATCGTGATGGTGTGCTACGCCTTTATGGTACAAACCGTGACCAAAAAGCGCGAGCAACAGCAGCGGCTTGTGCAGGCGTTGGAACAGCGCATTAAGAACTTTCGCACCCTGTTAAGTGGCTTTCCGGAAGGCTATTTACCTAGAGATTTGCACTTACTGATTTACCGCCACCTGGTTGATTCCACCCAGCAACTTAGCTCCCTGTGCCCCAAGCAGCGCGAATACGTAGAAGAGTTGGAGCTTTTTAGCCGGGAGATGTCCGACTTACAACGCAAACCACCCACCAAAAAGCGCACCAAATTGGAATCGCCCAAACAAGGCAAAGAGATCAAGCATTACTTATCGGAGCTGAACAAGTTTTTACACCGCTTGCACAAACGCGGTAAGTTATCGGAAGCCGAATTTGAGGCCTACTCCACCGAAATACGCCAATTGGTATTGCACATTGCCGTCGACAGCTACACCGCTCACGCTCAAACCGCCGAAAGCGCCGATAAACCGAGAATGGCATTGCACTACTACACCTTAGCGCGCAATCTACTGAGCAAAGAAGCACTCAGCCAAAACTACAAACAGCAGATTAATCAGCTCAATCGCCAAATTATTCGCTTGGAAACTATTTTAGAACCCCAGCAAGCCACAACAGAAGCGCCTAATCCAGATGACGCCAAAGCCGCCTGGGAAAACTTTACCAAGGACGATGACAGCTGGAAGAAAAAAGCGATTTACGACTAACTATTCACCGTAAACGACATAATTCGGCTGATCTCCGCCAACGGTCGACCCGATTGCTCTCGCCAAACATTAAACGCCTCTTGCACCCTCACCAAATCGCGCTTGGCCGTGGGTGGCTTATCGATAATGTCCATTGATTTGAGCACAGCATTCACGTCGTTTGTTAAGAGAAACGTGTCTTTGCCGGCTAAACGCAAAAACCGTGAACCCGACATCCCCCCCATTTGGTTGCCATGCTTTTTGAGCCACTGCCACAAACCGATAATGTCGGACTCCGGCCATTCGGCGATGAATCGACCAAACCCGCCGTGCTCGCGGCTGGTGGCCAAAATCATGGCCGCATTAAGGCGAATCGATTTCATTTTGCCCAAATGGCGAATCAAATCGGAATTGGTCATGTGCGCATCCAATTCGTCGTCGCTCATCATCGCCAATCGATTCACATCAAACTGATAAAACGCCTGCTCAAAATTAGGCCAGCGATCGTCCACCATGCTGTGTTTCAATCCTGCCTGAAAAATACGTCGCGTCATGGTGGACAGATAAAAACTATCGGGCGCATCAGTGAGTTGTTGAGCGTTTTTAACCAGCGGCAGGTTTGATTCCACCGCTTCCCGAGATCCTTTATGCAACACAGCGGTTTCTAAAATTCGTGCAAATTCCCGCATGGCCATGCAGCTAATCCCTCGGGTCTAGCGTGAGGGATGCGGAGTTGACGCAATAGCGTAAACCGGTGGGCTCGGGGCCATCGGGAAATACATGGCCCAGGTGGCTGTCGCACTTTTGGCAGCGAATTTCGGTGCGCACCATCCCCAGAGTTTTGTCCACCAATTCGCGGATAACCTCGCTCGAAACCGGCTTGAAATAACTGGGCCAACCGCTGCCGGAGTCGTATTTGCTGTCGGAGTCAAACAGCGGCTCGTTACAGCACTTGCATCGATAAACGCCGGCTGTTTTGGTATTCCAGTATTCCCCGGAAAATGCCGGTTCAGTGCCGCATTGACGGCAAATTCGGTATTCCTCTGGAGAGAGCTTTTCGCGCCAACGGCTATCGGTGGCAACATCGTTTTTTGGTGAGTTCTCTGACATAATCGCACCCCTTTTGTACACATTTCTGTAACGACCGCGATTCAGCGCAACGTCTCGCGAACGCATGGTTGTACTGATTCAGTTTCGTTGGTTTATTTGTTGGTTTACTGAGCTATGTTTGATATCGACAAATCTCAAAAGTTACACGGCGTCTGCTACGACATTCGCGGCCCGGTTTTGGAACACGCCCACCGCCTCGAAGAAGAAGGCCACAAAATCCTAAAACTCAACATCGGTAACCCGGCACCGTTTGGCTTCGACGCGCCCGATGAAATTATTCACGATGTCATTACCAATTTGCGTGACGCCCAAGGCTACACCCATTCCAAGGGATTATTCGCGGCGCGCAAAGCCATTATGCAAGAATGTCAAACCCTGGGAATTCCGCACGTGGATGTGGACGATATAATACTGGGCAACGGCGTTAGCGAGCTGATCATGATGGCCATGCAAGCCTTGTTGAACAGCGACGACGAAGTACTCATTCCCTCGCCCGATTACCCAATTTGGACTGCCGCAGTGAGTTTATCCGGTGGCAACCCGGTTTACTATCGCTGCGATGAACAATCCGATTGGTATCCCGATATCGACGATATTAAAAGCAAAATTACCGATCGCACACGCGGCATTGTGGTCATTAACCCCAACAATCCTACCGGGGCCGTCTACAGCCAAGAGCTGTTACAGCAAATTGTTGAATTAGCTCGTCAACACAGTTTAGTGATCTACGCCGACGAAATTTACAGCAAAATTTTGTACGACGATGCCACTTTTGTGCCTATGGCCCGCCTAGCTGAAGAAGTGCTTTGCCTCAGCTTTAATGGATTATCCAAATCGTATCGGTTGGCGGGTTTTCGTTCGGGCTGGGTGGTCATTAGCGGCGCCAAACATCGGGCTCGCGGCTATATCGAAGGTTTAGAAATGTTGTCGTCCATGCGACTGTGTGCCAATGTGCCCGCCATGCTGGCCATTCAAACCGCCTTGGGCGGTTATCAAAGTATTAATGAGCTGATCATAAATGGCGGGCGTTTGTGCGAGCAACGCCAAGTCGCCTTTGAGAAAATTAATGATATTCCAGGAGTTTCTTGCGTAAAACCCAGAGGCGCCATTTACTTGTTCCCTAAAATTGCCCTGGATGTTCACAAAATAAACGATGATCGCCAAATGGTATTGGACTTTCTTATTCAGGAGAAAATTCTATTGGTGGAAGGCAGCGCATTTAACTGGCCAGAACCCGACCACTTTCGAATCGTAACGCTGCCACGCGTGGATGACCTCAGCCATGCGATCGACCGTTTAGCCGTATTTTTAGATCGTTATCAGAAATAACCCAGCCGGCTCCTATTATTTAGTAAACTGGCGGAGTTTTTATCCTGAAATACCAAATAAATTAACAACTATTTAAATTAATATGGCGGCCGACATACACATTGCAGATTTTCACCGAGATTGCGCTAGTATATTCATCACACTGTATCGCAACTTTCCTCGTAAAATTCAGTTATTTGTCGATGATATTGCAGGCCCATCTGAACCCGACGAATTTGGGCTTCCCAGCCCTCGTCACCAATCTTGTTTTGCCACCATGATATGGTTGGCTGAGGCGGGTTACCTGCAATATATCAATACTATTCGCCAAGAAGCATTGGACCAAGCGAGCTTAACCCACCTGGGCTTTACACTACTCTCCTCCTTAGCCCGAATTCCCCAGCAAAACGAAGCTGGAACGACCCACATCGATTTACTGAGACAATCAAAAAAATCGGGCTCGTCTAGCCAATTACAGTCCACGATTTTGCAAGTATTTGAACAGTCCTTAAGGTTTCGTTAATTAATTTCATTAACCCAACCAAATCACACCCACATAAAAAATATAAAGAACTATATAACTAAGCACCAAAGAAGTATTCGTTTAAATTAGATAACATATTATTCATTCTTTGAGCGCTTAAATTCTTCAATGCTACATAACTCCGCCCCCTCACTCTATTGTTATTTCCAAACAAAATATTTTTTTGTGACAAACCACTAAAGGCAGCAAAAACAAACAATATATGTGAGTTAATTTTTTCCGTTCAATCACAAAAAGTACGGTGAAAACCAACAACCTCTGATGAGGAAAAAACAATTAATTAGTTATTTGAGGAGTTTAAATGCGAGGTATGCACGCAACATTTGTGAGCTCAGTTGCAGCAATGACATTGGCGATAACAACCAATGTAGAGGCGGCAGATAAACCACACATGGAAAAACTGGGAGACACTTTAACGTTTATATCCAATAGGTCGGCGAAGTCATCTCCAGCGCAAATGGGGAGAATGGGGCCTAACAATGAGATAACGCTTGCTCGAGTAAACAATGAGGGCTACGTTCAAGTAGACGCAGTAGCCAAGGGAGACTCGCAAGATTTGGTACAGGCGCTCGAATTATTGGGGGCTAAAAACTTATCGTCATACGGTCGTGTTGTCTCGGCAGAAATACCAGCCAGACAACTAGAGAACATGGCACTGCATGATGCATTAGCCTTTGCACAGCCATCACTTAGCATCACAAACGCAGGTCTAGTTAAACAAGAAGGCGACCGAGCACTGGCGTCTGATTTAAACAGAAACCAATTAGGGCTTAACGGCAAAGGTTTTACAATAGGTATATTATCCGATAGCTTCGCCTGCGATCCCGGCTCATTGTCGGGCGGTCCTTATACAACTCCCGATGAAGACGTAGCCAACGGAGATCTTTCGGCTGACTTCCAAGTACTAGAAGAAATCAACAACCTAGATATTTGTGTCGACGAAGGCCGTGCGATGGCGCAACTAATTATCGATATAGTTCCAGAAGCAAAAATATTATTCCACTCCGCCGCTAATGGTGCTGCCAGTGCTGCAAACGGAATTATCCGTCTCGCAGAGGCGGGCGCGGATGTTATTGTAGATGATTTCATCTACTTCAACGAGCCGATGTTCCAAGACGGGATTATTGCGCAAGCTGTCGACAGAGTTCATCAATTAGGAATTCCTTACTTTTCGTCTGCTGGCAACATTGGCAGTGCCGGATATATGTCCGAATTCCGCCCACAGCAGGATAACCTGGGTGGGATTGAAGGTATTTGGCACGACTGGGACGACAGTGATTCGATAGATACGCTCAAGACCATAACACTAACCGGAGCCGAACAGACAACCATTAGTCTGCATTGGGACAGTCCCAATTTTTCAGTGTCTGGGGGTGAAGGAGCACCCAATGATATTGATTTAATTGCTTTTGACATGGCAGGTAATCCATTGCCTGACTGCTTTGAAATATTCGATGAGACTGGCGTTTTTCCTGACTTGTGCCAATTTTATTTCATTGATGGCGGCCAAGAAATAGACGGCGGCGCAGGCGGCGATGCGGTTGAGTTGATAGCAATTATTGATTTCATAGGCGGCACAACAGTACAACTTGGTTTGCTCAATGAGTCAGGCAACCCTCCTGGGCTGGTACAATATGCCCTGATTAGAGGCGGTGTTCCAGACTCAGAATACGCCATTGATAGCCCCACCGTGTTTGGTCACGCAAATGCACGAGGCGCGGAAGCCGTAGGCGCATCAGCCTTTTTCTTTACAGAAGCCTTTATTGGCAACCCAATTGCACCACCGCTTAGATCTCAGTCCAATGAACCCGAGTGTAAGCCGGCATGCTTGAATGATTTTTCTTCTCGTGGTGGCATACCCATACTTTTCGATTTAGACGGCAATAGGCTCAATAAACCAGAGACACGCTTAAAACCAGGTATCACCGCAGTTGACGGGGTAAATACCACCTTTTTCTCCATAGACGACGAGCTCGACGATGACAATGGCAATGGTATTTTCGAGCGTGGCGAAGCGGGCGAGCTGCCAAACTTTTTTGGTACCTCAGCATCAGCCCCTAACGCTGCCGCAATCGCCATTCAAATGTTGCAAGCTGCTGGTACACCTATTCTTGAAACAAATGAGCTTGGACAAACCTTGTATTGGATGTGTAAGCCATTTTTCGGGTTTAGATCTATTGGCTGGTCTCATCAAGTAATTGATACAGAGTTACAAAACCGCCTCGATAACGGCCACTTGTTAGGCCGATGTGATAGACCTAGTGGCCAAGAAATTTATACCACTATGCGCTTAACTGCGGATGACATTACTATTCGTGCTGGCTTGGATACTGGAGAAACCATTGAAGTACTCGAAGGAATCGGGCCTTTAGGATTTGATTATGGTTCTGGCTTTGGCTTGTTGAATGCCCCTGCCGCTGTAGAGGCAATAAGACATCGCAAGGGCTTTGGTATTAGCCTGATTAAAGAGGTAAAAGGGAAACACCTCCAATAATAACACCAAAAAAAACCGGCGAGAGTGTCGCCGGTTTTTTTATTTTTGAATCTTACCAAAAAATATTAGAAGCTAGACAAACCAGAAGAAGTACAGCTTGCCCAAGCACCGATACAAACGCTACCAGCATTTCTTAAACGGCTGTTAGAAATATGAGCACTTGAGTTAGGGCTATCTGAGCGGAAAATACCTTCGTCCATGTTTGAAATATCACAGTTATTTACAGTAATAGAAATTGGGAAGGTAGAGCCACCGTTTTGACGAACAAATTTACCCATGTCGTCTGCAATACAGTTGCTCACCGTAATGTTAGATGGTGCGTTTACCTGGAAGAATTTGTCTTCACCGTTATAACCTTCCACATTGCGAATAACCACGTCGCCCTGCGATTTTACGGTTAACGCATCTTCACCAACATTTTCCCAGCGAACGTTTTCAACAGTACCACCATTGTATACGTGAATACCGTCAGCACCATTTTGGCCGATAATAACGTTGCGCAGTGTTGCACCGTTCTCTACACGGAAAACAGGATCCTGCCCTTCTGACTGGCTGCCATCGCCAACGGCTGAAGTTGGGTTAAAGGTTTGGCAGTTTCCGTCGAACACTCCGCCATCAACAACGATTGTAGCATTTACGGTAACGCTACCAGTGCTTACGCACGAAGAACCTTTACCGCTGGTCGGTGGAGTACCGCCGCCGGAAACCGACTGGAAAGACCACTGCTGGTTAAAACTACCGGTGGGAGTCCACTGACGAATATCACCACCCGCTGCGGTGCTAAATTCCCAAACATCCAACGCCAAGCCATTAAAACGAGAAATAATAGAATAGTACCCTGGGTTTACTTCGTTGATTTGCCATTGTTGGTTATCAAAACCTGTGTATTCCCACTGGCGAATTTCCGCACCGGGATCTGGATTCCAACCGTACACGTCCAATGATTTGCCGCTGTGGGCGGGACGAATTGAATAAAAGCCATTGCCCAAATCGGTTACATCAAAATGTTGATTGGCAAAACCATTGGCAGTCCATTGAATAACGTTAGCGCCATTGTCGTGGCTGCCGTTTTCTACTTCCAGCACCAAACCACTGTGACGTGAAGTAATTTCGTATCGGCCATCGGCGATAGGACCTGCATCAACTAGGGAACTGAAAGTAGCTAGCGCTATGCCACCGACTGCAATTTTTGAAATTTGTTTTAAAATCATTTAACTCACTCCTAAGGTTTTATTGTATTGAATTGTTAAGCAGCAAGCACTCGTACCAAAATAAAGCTCTTGCGCATTGCTACTGATTAACTCTGTTAAATATGGAACAACTTATTAATTTGGAAAAAAGCAATCCATTTTGCTGTAGTAGCCTATTGAAAGCTCTGATTAACTCATCCCTGAGTTAACAAGAGGTTCCTATTGGCTAATTAGCTCAAAAACTTGGTTGTTGTTGCCAGAAATACATTCCCACTGCATTAAATTAGCGCCGTCAGCTGTGGAAATTCCGTCGATATCTAAACAAAGATCGCTATTGCGGTTAATAATTCTCCAACGTCCAGTACCTGCGCTTTGGAAACGGAACTGTTGGTTGTAACCGCCCCAGTATTGCCACAACATGATATTAGCGCCGTTGTCTAACGAGAATGAATTAACATCCAATCCTTTATTGGGCGCGTTAACCGGCGAGATACGATGCCAAATACCGTCGACGGAAGAAATATTCCAACGCTGACAATCGTTAGCAAGCCACGTCCACTGATGAACATTTGTGCCATCGGTGTTGCTACAATTAACGACATCTACGGCTTTGCCACTGTGAACCGGCACAAGACGATAAGTACCATTTACTGTACCGTTGTTAGTACCGCCCCCGGATCCTGGCGGCGTACCCACCGAGGCACAACCAGATACTCGAATGCTGGAAGAATTGGTGCGCACTAACTGGCAATTGGGATTACCGTTAGCTACAGAGCCCGCCAATACGTGAGTATTGCTGGCATCTTCAAGGAAAATACCTTGACTAGTTGTAGTATCGATATCGACGTGATTAACCGTGGTACCGTTACTACCCGAGACACTGAAAAATCCACGACCGGAATTGCGCGAGTAAACACTCTGTACCGAAACATTGGGTCCGTTATTATTCGCCACGCGAAACGTTGCGTATCCGCCACCAAAGTTGTTGTAAAAACCAGTCACGTTGCCAACCGTACCGTTGCGTGAATCGTTCAATAACAAACCACTACCACCACTGTTGGTTACAGTCACGTCACCAATACTAAAACCATCAACACTGTAGGTTTCGATGGCGTGCCCGGCAGAGCCGTTAATATTGATATTGCCGCGAATGGTCAGGTTTTGTGCCGGACCTGTAGAGCCATCCACACGAATACCCAAACCCACTGGATTGTTATTATTTAAATCCATGGTGATGTCTTCCAGTACGATATCCGAGCAACCCCTAAACCAAACACCGTATCGTGGATTACCTTCTACATGCAGATTGCGCACAGTTATATTACTGCGTCGATCACAATAGACCGGAACAACCAATTCGCCACCGTTGGCCGTTACCTGATGGCCATGAAAATCCAATACCTGATTGGACCGTGGACGAATTGCATAAACATTGCCACCATCTGGGCCGCTGACACCTGAGTTGCGAATATTAACTGTGCCGGCACCCATATTGTTGATCGCCGCATTAATTGCATCGAAATAACGACTACCTAAATAAACAGTGTTGCCATCAACTCGCGCCAGGTATTGGCCATTACTTTGACGTGTGATTTCCGCATCGGCTACGGCATGGGCTTGCCAAACAAAAGCCATTACAGGCAGTAGAACTTTTAAGAAATGTTTCATGAGTGTCCTCTCATAAGTTTGTAGCCAGCTAACAGAATTTTTTATTATTTTTCAAACACTAACGAAGAAACTTAATAATTTTCTGTAGTGGCAATTGGGTATTTTTATGGTTTCTAAAAAATTAATACGAGTCACTTTTTAAAGTTATTAAGGGATGAGTTAATTAGAGCTCCCTATACAGTGGTAAATTACTGTACGTAGTCGATACGCCATAACTGCGGATCACCACCCCAAAAACCCCACTGACGAACATCGCCGCCATCTTGTGTGCTGAACTCAAAGACATCGGCGGCTTTACCACTGTGTCGGGAAATAATGCCGTAGTAACCGTTGCCTTGATCGACAAATTTCCATTGTTGGTTGTCGCCACCAAAGAAGTCCCACTGACGCAAGTCGGCACCGTCATCGGGGTTCCACTCGTATAAATCCAACGCTTTACCACTGTGCGCTGCGCGGATGGTGTAATAACCATCGCCGGCGGGTTGAATATCCCACTGCTGATTGAGACTACCATTGGCCGACCACTGCACCACATCAGCGCCGTTATCCTGGCTGCCACTGGCCACTTCCATTAATTTACCGGAATGACGCGCAGTGAAAGTCACACGCCCGGCAGGTAAGTTTGCAGCGGGTAGATTAATATCATTGAGAATGTAGTTGCGCGTAAAGGTTGGCCATCCGTTTACCACACCCAGTTGCAATAAATCCAAACGCGCGGGCCAGCCATCAAACGTGGTGCCGTCGTAATAATGAATGGAAGCTAAACGCTGGCCGCCGTGGTTATAAAAACCAAAATGGCCCGGGCCGATGTAATTGCCTTCGGTACCCAAAACATTTGTACCGCCATAGTTCCAAAGATCAACGCCGTTGCGATCCAAGTACGGGCCGGTTGGGCTAGTGGAACGACCGGTGACGATGTAGTAAGTACTGTTGCGTCCCGCGCAGCACTCACCCAGGTTAACAAACATGTAGTAGTAACCATTTAGGTATTGAACCTGAGCGGCTTCGTATTCTTGCCAGTTGTAGTTATTACCTACCACTGGATGGCGAGTACTGTTTAATGGCTTACCGGTGTTTTGGTTAATTTCGCGCATAAAAATACCGGCGTAATGCGATCCGTAAACCATCCACACACGCCCCTGCTGGTCGCGGAACAAACCCGGGTCAATCGCGTTTACTGGCTGACCGCCAGAATAAGGTTCATTGGATGTGGAAACCACAACGCCCAAATCTTGCCAATTGGGATTGGCGATAGAATCCGTCACCATAACGCCAATTGCAGAATTTAAACCGTAGCGATCGGAAAACGCCGAATAATACAAGAAGTAACGGCCGTTCATTTCAATTAAATCCGGCGCCCAAAAATTACCATCGAAGCCAGGAGCCTCTGTGTAAGTCCAAGAAGGACGCGTATTCGGTGGAATGGGTGAAGGCGCTCGACTCCAATTAATTAAATCCGTTGAATAAAGCGCGTTGATGGGGGCATTTGAAGCACCTAGCCCTGTACCAAAGGTCCAGTAGGTATTCCCCTCTTTAACAATTGTGGAAGGATCGTGAATATCAGTCGTGCCATTGAGAGTAATTGAATGCGCCGAGAAACTCATTGCAATAATCAAAAACCCTAAAATAAAACGAAGCTGCCCAAACGGTTTCATATTTCGTTCCTAATTTTTATATGTGAAAATTTATTAATGGAAGTGGGGGCGATTCTAACTGAGTGAATAGTGTCTTTCTTGCATGGATCAGCAGTACCACATACAAAAGCTATTTTCATGCGTCATTTAAAACTTAAAGATTCGTAAAACCCCTGATTTTTAACGACTTTTATTTATACCACCACCATAAAACCTGTCAGTAATATGGGGATTCTTATAAAATAACTCGTCGCCTTTTATGCAGCTTGAATGTAATTATTTTGTAAAGATAGAGCGGGATTAATGTTTGACCACAAAAATAAAGGGTGCAAACAACTTTAATTAAAATATATTTGCAAAATTAGTTCACAAAATTAAAAATTGTCCACCAACATGGATGCACAACACATTAAACAGAAAACCAGCATAAACGTAAAAATCGATAGAACTGCTATTTATTAAGCAGACCTAACTGACCGCTAAAACCAAAAAGAAAACGTCAAGAATAGGAAAACAATAAAAAGAACGATCATGGGCGGAAATAACAGACGAAAATAAAGCACAGAAAAAGAAAGGACAATCAATCAAAGTTTAGAATAATTATAGCAATACAGCTTTAGAGCTTTACTTTCGTTAATATCGGTAAAATCCTTGTGCATCGGCAATTTTTCGCACAATTCTGCAGCGGGTAAATTGGTATTAAACAGCGAGGGAATAAAATTACCATCCAACTCCGGGGCATTTAAACAAGTCAATATTCGACAATTGTCGGCCGCCAACTCCGGAATTCTCTTTATCAATTTGGCATAATCTCGCTTGGCAATAAAACTGCCTTTCTGATAAGAAGGCGGATCAAAAATTATTACATCGAAAGGTCCTTTTTTGCGAATCCGGCCCCAGGATTTAAGAATATTTTCGCACAGATAGGTAACGGGAGTATTAGCTAGATCATTTATTTTATGGTTATCCCGACCGCGGTTTAATGCGCGACTACTCATATCCACATTAACAATAGAGTCTGCTCCTGCCTGGGCTGCGACCACCGACAAAGCACACGTGTACGCAAACAAATTTAGTACTCGAGCGCCGCGAGCATTCTGCTCCAACCAAACTCGCCCCGCCTCCATATCCAGAAAAAACCCAACATTTTGCTGATGTCCAAATTCGATTGAAAATTTAAGGCTATGCCAAACTGCGTAATGAGGGGGCTGTAATTCACCACAAACAACCATTGATGGACTGTCTGGGAGGTAGCGTTGCTGCACGACTACCGTTTCAATTCTTCCCTTAGACCGGTTGAAAATATCTGTGAGTATCGACAATAAATTTAGGTGGGAAGATTCCGAATAAAGACTTATAAAAAGGACAGGATCAAACCAGTCAATGTTAATATCCTCTAATCCTGCATGCAATTTACCGCGACCGTGAAGAATTCGTCGACTATCGGTTGTTTTGGGCAAGCTCTCTTGTATTTCGGCCAGATGGTTTTCCAAAACCTGCCCTAAATAATCAGTCATTGATGGTGTTCCCGTGTAGAGCTTTTTGAAACCCCAACGTTAGTAATGTTTTCTTTAGGTTCCCCGATAACGATGGCGGAATTTGAAAATTTGTAAACTCCCGACGTACCGGGTAATTTTTTCGCAATAAATCAAATTCCACACCGGGTTGATCACTACTGGCCATTACAGCTCTAAGGTTTTTATCGTCAGCTTGTATGTCGTACGCTTGACGGAGATACTTGTTGATGTCTTCGGGACTACGCTGACCGCTCCACTTTAGTACAGCTTGTTCTGTTTCAGGCATAACTTGGCCCAATGTAGCGCTTGCCTCGACTCCCAATGACTGACACAACCATTGATAGATCATCTCTGTGCCTTTTACTTTGCCATCGTAGCTATAGCCAGCAATGTGAGGTGTGGCCAAGGCGGCTTTATCGAGTAATTGCAAGTTGATTGCAGGCTCATGCTCCCACACGTCCAAAACAGCTTTAAAATTAGGGTTTTGATCCAGGTGCGCTAACAATTGGGAGTTATCAACAACTCCACCCCGCCCCGCATTAATTAAAATGGCGTTGTTAGGCATTTGCTCTAAACGCTCGCCATTAATCATATGATGCGTAGACCAGGGGCCTGTGAGAGTGAGTGGTGTATGCAAGCAGATAACATCTGCTTGGAGAGCTTGCGTTAAGTCAACTAAGTCTGGACATTGCCGGGTTGTTAACGCTGGATCGACAACATCACAGCGCAGTTCTAGCGCACGCAATTGATTGTACAACCGACTGCCCACATTACCGCAACCAATTACAGCGAAACGCTTTTCTCTCCAATCCACCGACAGCGCTGCCAAGGCGGCAAAAACATATTCCACAACAGAGTTGGCATTGCAGCCCGGGGCGTTAGCCCAGGCGATACGATTACGGTTAAGGAATTCTACATCGAGATGATCGGTACCGATGGTACAACTGCCCACAAATTTAATTGAGGAATCTTCCAAAAGCGACGAATTAACTGGTGTTACAGAACGCACAATTAATACATCCGCATTACTGATTTCAGCAGCCGATAAATTACGACCAGGTACCAGCTCTAGCTCGCCCAGAGTTCCAAAAAACTCTTGAGCTAAAGGTATATTCTCGTCAGCGACTATTTTCACAACAACTAGTTTCCTGCGTATTTATCAAGGCTTGGATTGAAGCAATAATAGGTTTTGTGCCCGCTTATATATTTGATTCAACCCAAACTCATCACAAAAATGCTTTAGTTTAAGCCAATTAATGGGTTTTAAATCGATACAAGCGGGAAAACCTGGCAAGTCGATATCGTCAACTACAGTCGCCAAGCTTTTTGCCAAGGCAATTTGCTCTAAATGTTCTATTAACTTAGGTTTAAGCGTTTTTGCGCCTCTAAATCCCAGTGCTTGGATGTTGTCGATTTCCTTAAAAATACCTTTGAGCGACCCAAACGACGCCAGCAAACGCACAGCGGTTTTCGGGCCGATACCCGGAACACCTGGAATATTATCGATGCTATCACCTACTAATGCTAGGTAATCGGTCAATTGCTTAGGGTGAACACCAAACTTTTGAAAAAATTCATCACTGTATATTTTTTCTCGATCAGAGAAATTCCACAAATAATCACGCTTGCGCGTGAGCAATTGCCCCAAATCTTTATCGCGAGTAACAATTGCGATAGCTCTTCGATTTAACGTTTTATTGCGTTTAATTTGGTAAGCGGCCGAGGCAATTAAATCGTCGGCTTCGTAAGTACTGCTGACCAAACAGGATACGCCGAGTAATTCAGCCATTTTTTGGCAGGAATGAAGTTGAAAAGCCAAGTTTTCATCCGGCAGTGCCCGATTCGCTTTATATTGCGGATAAATTTGATTGCGAAAACACTGCCCCAAGCTTTCATCGTAACAAGTTACGATGCGCGAACTGTTGGATTCAACCATTAGATTTAGCAAGAATTGTCCATATCCGTACACAGCATTAACGCTCTCGCCATTGCTAGAATGCCAATTATCGGGTAGCGCAAAATATGAACGAAAAATATAAATGCTGGCATCCACCAGACAAATATCACCAGCCATTAATCGAGCACACTCAATTGATACAACTCAGCTCGTTGAAAGTCGCCGCCATAATAATTAGCTAGGGCCTCGGCAAACGTTTGCGCGCGCTTGGGTAAGCCCTCTGTGGCGTATTGGCCCGCTTGTTTAACTATGGCCTTTTTAAAGTTGTCGCTAGGCCCCAAACCCTGACTTAGGTTATCGGCACTGACGCGAAACCGGATACCACAGGCATTGCTAAACAACCATTCCATCGCTTGGGGCTTTACCTCCACTTGCTCGAACAGCACTTGTTGCTCGGGAGTTCTCCCATCGGGGTTGTACCAGTAGCCAAAATCTTCCAATTGTCGTCGAGCCTTACCCGCCACACACCAATGAGCCACCTCGTGCAAAGCGCTAGAAAAAAAATCGCGGGTGTACACGATTTTGGCTAATGTGCCGCGCTGAAAAGGTTGATAAATGGGCTCTTCACCTCCACCTACTAAGCGAGTGTTCTCGCAGGCCATAAAGCATTGATTGAAAACCGCTTCCAAATCGGTGGCCCGACGAGCAACGGCAGACGCTTTATCGATGGTATCGATCATAATTTGAACTACTGGTGAGTTTTATCTGAGTGTGCTGATTACGGGCGCATTTTACAGTTGCATTGGATAACTTGGCGTATTGAATGACTCAAAGGTGGAGCGGCCTGTCCTGCGGGTCGTGATCGATGCAGTCAAACGATTGTAGCCACGCAAAATACTCACTAGACAGGTAGGCCGAACCCGCCAAAAGATGGTTCATATACCAGCGCTCGGGCTTGAGGTTTTCATCAATTACCGCTCGATTGGCGATATAGACCCACGCCACTTGGCGGGTATGCTGGGTTTGAATCCAGAGCTTCTCGCGGCTGTAGTTACGCGGAGTCGATTCAAACACATCGAGCTTTCGAATCTCTGCCGGGTGGCTCAAGCGATACAAGAGGCCCTGCACGTGCCGCCCGGGGGCAAAATTAACATTGGCATGGCCACTGCCAGGATTAGCGGCACGTTTGTTGAATCGGATAATTGAATGTTGCAATTGGCCGCTCTCAACGGAGCTAAACCCGACATCGCGCGCGGTCATACGATCCGCATTCATGTTGGAGCCGTAGGCAAAGTAGTAGGAAGTCACGGGAGTTAAAACGGGCCTTATGTGGTCTTACTGACAAATATTAGCTTTTTGGTGTACTTTTTTTACGTCAAATTGTTGTGCTTTTGGTAAACACCATATACCTTATGTAGTGGTGGTGCCTAAAAATCCATCCCTGCCCAACGTACCCTGGTACTCGGGTTTCTGCATGGAGGTATATTATGAACACCTCGAAAACTGGCCGCAACACGGACAATGTGGTCGATATCTTTAGCGGGAAATCACTCTCGCAACTGCACGACAACCGATTCATTCGGCTCGCACCTGAGCTTGATGGATTAGAAATCCTTTACTCCAACGATACCAGCGGTGACGTCCTCTACAGCTTACAAATCCTCGCCTGGGGCCTTAGAGCCAACGGTGATGTAGTAGCTTTGGTACCCTGGTTAAACGATATCGTACCCTGCACTGAAATCTGTGATCCACTCAATGGATCATGGGAAGGCTATTACGATCCCGGCATCGACGAGGTTTTTTACGAAGCCCCCATTCACAAAGTGGTTGAACTAGAAACCGCAGCGGAATACTACGAATTGGATTGCGAAGAACCTGAGACCGTTTTACAGGAGATTCCCGACACGATTGGTACCCACGCTGTGCTCTCGGACAACGGCTTTCAGAGCTTGACCCTAACCCAAGTGATCAGTTGGCAATTGCTACAGGATGGCACCATATTAGCGATGCTGGCAAACGAGGATAAGGTCGAAAGCACCCCTATATTACCCGGCGACGATTGTCTCTACGCTGCCCAAAGCAATGAGAGTTTTCGCTACTTTTTTCAACATCAAATCGCCAACAAGATAAAGGCGCAAGACCCTGAGGCAATGGCGGCGATCTCGCTACTTGTTGATCAGAGTTAAGACGCAATCAAACACAGTACCGAGCAGATTGCTTTAGCGAAGATTGTGTTGCCATCAAAATAAGTCAGGAGCCGATTGATTTGGCTCCTGGCTTTTTATCGCAACCACAAACGCATAAACATTTCTACTGTTACACACTCTCCTAACAATTCCGAATAACAACTTTACCTATCAATCAATAAGCCAACGTTTTTTAATACAGCGATAATATTCACAAAAGCATCACCTTGGCATCAAGCGTCACATGAAATAATTTTATTTTTAAAGTTATTAATTTCCATGTAGATTAAAGTTCATGTTTTTGGTGGTGGATTTGCAATCCCCAAAACTAACATCAGTGCTACGTTTGCCATGGCCGCTTTAGTAGGTTTTCGAGCAGCCGAAAATCATCCTATTACTTCACTCGCCATTGGCAACGATGCCTCACTCGTAGGCAATAAGGGTAATTTCTTTACCGACACTGTTAAAACTGGCTGGTTTAATGTCGATGACGATTGGGTTAAAGATATCGACAGCCTCATTGGCACTATCGGGCACATTAGTTTAAACGGAACAATTGCCGGAAGCGGATATGTGAACCTTAAGTTCAATCAAATTACAAATGATATCATTGAAATAAAGTTATTAGATAGAAAGCATTTACAAGCCGAAGGATACCAACTTACTGAAACCAGACTTACTGGAAAAATAATGCTGAACAAGAAGAATTATGCTCCACTAAAAAATCAAACCTCGAACAGAACAGCAAGAGAATTTATAGAAATAGCCGCACAGAAACAATGAGCTCACTAAAAAAATTATTGAGACTGTAGCTAAAACTGTGTAACTGCTTATTATTGACCCTAACGAGGAGATAG
>CAYFFE010000054.1:0-10894 GCA_964342265.1 uncultured Cellvibrionaceae bacterium
ACAACATGTCGATTTCGCGCAACGTGGGCGGACTGGCCAATTATTTTTCCAAAATTTGGGCCAGCAAGCTGTACACAGATTTGCGCGAAGGCAGTAAACGGGTGCTATCAAAAATTCCTCAGGCTTGGGAATTGGCCCGCAAAACCGAAGAACACGTTAAAGGCATGGTGTCTCCGGGCACTTTATTTGAAGAGCTGGGTTTTTATTACATCGGCCCCATCGACGGCCACGATTTGCCTCGCCTAGTACACGATATTGGCAATCTGCGCGAGCTTAAAGGCCCTAAACTGCTGCACGTGATCACGCAAAAAGGCAAAGGCTTTGAGCCGGCCGAACAGGATCCCGTGGGGTACCACGCGCTCAATAAAATCGAGCCTAAAACCGACGCGCCCGTTACCGTGGCTGTCTCGCCCAAGCCGAAAAAGCTCAAATATCAAGACGTCTTCGGCCGCTGGCTATGCGCCCAAGCCGCCGTTGAGCCGCGTTTGGCGGCGATTACACCCGCCATGTGCGAAGGCTCCGGCATGGTTGAATTTGCCGAGCGCTTCCCCGATCAATTTCACGATGTGGCCATTGCCGAGCAACACGCGGTAACCTTCGCAGCCGGCCTGGCCTGCGAAGGACTGAAGCCCGTGGTGGCCATCTATTCCACCTTTTTACAGCGCGCCTACGATCAATTAATTCACGATGTGGCCCTGCAAAATCTCGACGTTACCTTCGCCATCGACCGCGCCGGTGTGGTGGGCGAAGACGGCCCCACCCACGCGGGCAGTTTCGATCTGAGCTTTTTGCGCTGTGTGCCCAATATGATCATAGCCGCGCCCAGCGATGAGCTGGAGTGCGATTTATTATTGAGCGCCTGCTTCGAGCACACGGGTCCGTCGGCGGTGCGCTATCCGCGAGGCACGGGTGTGGGAGCCGATCTAGAGCAATCTCACCCACCTCTGGCCGTCGGCAAAGGTCAACTAGCCCGCAAAGGCTCTGGTGTAACGATTTTGAATTTTGGCGCGCTTCTGGACAGAGCGCTGTCGGTAGGTGACGCCATTAACGCCAGTGTCTGTGATATGCGTTGGGTAAAACCCCTAGACGAAGAGTTAATCGCCGAAATGGCGGCCAAGCATCAGTTGTTGGTAACACTGGAAGACAACACCGTTGCTGGCGGCGCTGGCAGTGCGGTACTGGAATACTGCCAACAGCAGGGCTTGTTCATTAATGTGTTGCAGTTGGGATTGCCAGATCGTTTTCAGGATCACGGCAAGCGCGATCAGCTATTGGAGCAAGCCGGGTTATCGGTGGCGGGCATCAAAACTGCCATCGATGAGCGATTGGAAAAACTGGCTGAGCGCACCGGCAACAAAGCCCTGCCTTAAAAATTGTAAATTCTCGCGTGCAGCTGGCGAGCGTTTAAAACTTAAACTTCGCTGTTATCCAGCTCATCACTGCCCGACTCACCGTGATCAAGCATATGGCCGAGCTTGCCTTTTTTGGTTTGCAAGTACTTAGCGTTATGCGGGTTGCGACCCGTTTCGTGGGGCAGACGCTCCACCACATCAATGCCAATCTCACGCAGAGCTGCAATTTTGCGGGGATTGTTGGTCATTAGCCGCAACTGCTTGATGCCAAAATGGCTGAGCATGGGCTTTAGAATATCGTATTTGCGCAAATCCGCGCCAAAACCCAGAGCCTCGTTGGCCTCGACGGTATCGGCCCCGGCGTCTTGCAAATGGTAGGCACGAATTTTATTGAGCAAACCAATGCCGCGGCCTTCCTGGCGCAAATAAAACACCACACCGCGGCCTTCCTGGGCAATCTTATGCAGCGCCGCCTGCAATTGGGCACCGCAATCGCAGCGCAAACTGAACAGGCCATCGCCCGTTAAACACTCGGAATGAACGCGGGCCAATATCGGCTCGTCGCCGTCCAGCTCACCCATGGTGAGCACTACGTGTTCTTTATCGGATTCGGAATCGGCAAACCCGTGCATCTCAAAAATTCCCCACGGCGTGGGCAATTTACAGGACTCTACGTACTTAACTGTCACTCAAAAACCTCAAATACACCGGCACAGGGCCTTTATTGCCGGCTACTCATCACCAGCACGCCATCTTCCTGCTTGAGCTGTAGATGGCTTAAAAAACTGTTGCCTAACAGCACAATGCTCGGTGAACCACTCAGATGCACCGAAGCCGCTACGTTATCCACCGAAATACCACCCACGGTAACTCGAGCCAAATTAACAACAAACGTACTGACCACACCGTTGGCGGTGCTGGCTTGCGATTGTCGCCCAGCCCGGAAGTTGATGCGCAAACGCTCCGCCGTTGCCCGGTTCATGGCAATGTGGGTAGCACCGGTATCCACCAAAAACTCCACCGGTTGCCCGTTGATCTGGCCGGCGGCAACAAAGTGACCACCGCGCCCGGATGGGATGCGCACCTCAACGGCTTCGGCTTTCTCAAACCCAGAGGCAATGCGCTGACTCACGCCCAGCTCGTGACGTTGGCCGTCGACTTCGATTACCGCAACTCGACTGTTGGCGCTGATCAACCGCACGCCTTCGGGGCTGGTGCTGCCGGCCTTTAACAAGCGCTGTTTGCCGTCGATGCTTAACACGGCACTGCCTTTAAAAAGCCCTTGAACGCTCACATTGGCGGCACTCGCCCATGCCGAGCCGACCAATACTAAAATAACTACCGCGAACCGCATTACGTAAGCCATAACGCCCTCTGCTTGAGATAGGGTTAAAACCAATAGGCGATTAACTGCAAACACAACGCCGCTAAAAGGCCGGCGAGTATATCATCAATCATAATGCCAAATCCCCCGTGCACGTGTTTATCCAGCCAACTAATCGGCCAGGGCTTGGCAATATCAAATAGACGAAACAGCACAAACCCCAGCAATAACCACTCAATACCATGGGGTGCGGCAATAAATGTCACCCACAGGCCGACGAATTCGTCCCAAACGATGCCTGAATGATCGTGCACCCCCAAACGCCGGCTGGCCCGGCCACATATCCAAACACCAACAATCGCAGCGATCATCACCACAGGAACGTACAACGCCAACGGCAGCAGCAACAAAAGATAAGCCAGCGGCAGCGCCGCCAGTGTTCCAAATGTGCCCGGCGCTTTGGGCGCACAACCCGAACCAAAGCCAAACGCCAACAGCAACACAGGATCGCTCAGCAGTTGTCGGCGGTTGGGAATAGGCGGGGACATGCTTGTTAGATTTCCTAAAATGAGGAGGGTAATTCGGGCTGGGAAAAGCGCATTCAATGAAACGACAAACTAAAACTAAAAGTGCTTGTAACCGCTCATTTCACATTCGACGACGCGACCATCGCTCAGGCACACGCAATCGGAACCGCGCACAATTTCGCCAATAGCGGTGAGTTCGATTTTGTATTTTTCCTGGATTTCTTCGAGCTGGCGAATCAGATGCGGTGCCACCGTAAAGCACACCTGATAATCGTCGCCGCCCACCAGCGCCCAGGCCAACGCCACATCGGGATCGACCAGTTTGCGCAGGGGATCGGACAGCGGCAGGCGCTCGGCTTCGATCACCGCCCCCACACCACTGGCCTTGCAGATGTGGCCCAAATCGGCCAACAAGCCATCGGAAACATCAATGGCGCAACGACTCACCGACGCCAACACCTGAGCTTCGCGCGTAAGAATTTTGGGCGTGTAATAACGCGACATAAAATAGCTGAACGCCGATTTACCCACTTCCAGCTCGCGCTTGATAACCGCCAGCGCCCCGGCACCATCGCCCACAGTGCCCGTAACAAAGACAATATCACCGACACGCGCTTCCGAGCGCAGCATGGCTTTGTCGGGATCGACACTGCCGTGCACTTGCATGGTTACCGCCAGAGGGCCGCGAGTGGTATCGCCGCCAATTAAAGCGATGTTGTACTCGTCGGCGGCTTTGAATAAACCGCGACTGAAACCGGCCAGCCAGTGGCTCTCGGAGGCGGGAATAGTCAAACCCAGGGTCATCCAAAGGGGATCGGCGCCCATGGCGGCCAAATCGCTCACGCTAACGCGCACCGCACGCTCGGCAATGAGTTCGGGATCGGCATTTTTGGGGAAGTGCACACCGCCAATTAGGCTGTCGAGGGAAACGGCCAACTGCTTGCCTTCGGGTACCGTTAACAATGCGCAATCGTCACCAATGCCCAAGTTAACGCCGTAGGAACTGAGCGGCCCGGCAAAGTACTCATTGATAAGGTCAAATTCACCGATGGTGGACATACACCTTGTCTCTCTCTAGCGAGTTAACCCGCGTCACCCCAAAACCGTCCATTCTGGCAACTCGGATTCAATAATCGGCAATTAGCCTGATCCATTTGGCACTTAAAAAGTCCGAATTAAAAGGCCTGCGAACATTACACTTTGGCCTATGAGCCGCCGTCGTGCTTGACTTCAACCGGCCGCAACAGAGCGGAGGTTTTATCCAACACACCGTTGATAAATTTATGAGCATCGGTGGCACCGAATTTTTTGGCCAGCGATACGGCTTCGTTTATGACCACTTTGTAGGGCACGTCGATGCGATTTTTCAGCTCGTACGTGGCCAAGCGCAGCAACGCCAGAGTGATGGGATCCAACTCCGAACCACTACGCCCTTGCAAAAACTGATTGAAAGCGGCTTCCAGTTCATCCAATTGCGCGGGCACACCGTGCAAAAGCTCGTGGAAATACTCCACGTCCACGGGTTTCATGTCGTAATCGGTGCGAAATTCCGCCTCGATGTTGTTCAGCGAGCTGCCCGCTATCTGCCACTGATACAGTGCCTGCATAGCGTAGTGGCGAGCTTTGCGTCGAGCCGCAGGAGAAGCACTCACAAATTAAACCTTAGCCAATAGAGAAACCATTTCCAGCGCCGTTACAGCGGCCTCTTCGCCTTTATTGCCGGCTTTGGTGCCAGAGCGCTCAATGGCCTGCTCGATGGAGTCCACAGTGAGTACACCAAAGGTAATGGGCACGCCGCTGTTGAGCGATACCTGAGCCAAGCCTTTGGTGCACTCGCCGGCCACGTAATCGAAGTGTGGCGTACCGCCGCGAATCACCGCGCCCAGGGCAATTATGGCATCGAATTGCCCGGTTGCTGCGATTTTTTGCGCCGCGAGAGGAAATTCGAACGCGCCAGGCACGTAATAAATAGTAATTTGGTCGTTGTCGACACCATGGCGATGCAAGGCATCCAGCGCGCCCCCCTTTAAACTTTCCACAACAAAGCTGTTCCAGCGGCTAACAATCAGTGCGTAGCGACCAGTTACCTGGCGAAAATCGCCTTCAACAACGGTTATATCACTCATAATGTCTCTCTAAAATACGTTAACGTGCCAATATCAGGATTGGCTCAATCAGTTTAAAAAGGTGTGTACTGCTTCGCGTAAATGACTACGACCCCATGGGCGGCGCATCGGTGCGCTCGACGATTTCCAAATCAAACCCCGACAGCGCACTGAATTTAAGCGGTGCGGCCAAAATGTTCATTTTGCCGACGTTTAAATCGCGCAACATTTGCGCGCCGGTACCAATCTGACGATACACCACATCCTGAGAGGCGCGCGGCTGTTTGTCGGCCACCAGCCAATCGATGCTCTCTTCGATTTCGTGGGTCGACAAGCTGTGGCAGATCAACACCACCACACCCAAGCCCTGCTCTTGCACATACTGCAAGGCACTGTGGAAGGTCCAGGAGTTGTACTTTTTATCGCTCTCGCGCAACACGGTGAGCAGATCGCGAGCGGTGTTGAGCACATGAACGCGCACCGGCACCACGTCTTCGGGGTTGATCTCGCCTTTAACCAAGGCAAAGTGGTACTCGGAGTTGGCCAGATCGCGATAGGTATAGAGCTCGAACTCGCCGTAGGCAGTCTCGACGCGACGCTCGTTAATACGCTCCACGGTTTGCTCTTTCACCGAGCGGTAGTGGATTAAATCGGCGATGGTGCCGATCTTAATGTTGTGTAATTCGGCGAATTTTTCCAAATCCGGACGGCGCGCCATGGTGCCGTCTTCGTTCATGATTTCGACAATCACCGAGGCGGGCTCGCGCCCGGCCAGTCGCGCCAGATCACAACCGGCCTCGGTGTGGCCGGCGCGGCTCAGAACACCACCGGGTTGGGCCATGAGCGGAAAAATATGGCCCGGCTGGACAATATCTTTGGGCCCGGCATTGGGCGCGACGGCCGCGCGCACTGTTTGCGCTCGGTCGGCGGCCGAAATACCGGTGGTAACGCCTTCGGCGGCCTCGATGGACACCGTAAAATTGGTGGAGTGTGCCGCGCCGTTATCGGACACCATCAGCGGTAAATCCAGTGCTCGACAGCGCTCTTCGCTGAGCGTCAGGCAGATCAAACCGCGCGCGTGAGTGGCCATAAAGTTGATGTCTTCTGGGCGCACCATGTCGGCGGCAATGATTAAATCGCCTTCGTTCTCGCGGCCTTCGTCATCCATCAAGATGACCATTTTGCCTTGGCGAATGTCTTCGATCAGTTCTTCTACAGTGTTCAGTTGCATAACTTGCCTTGTGCATCGATGCGTGTTGTTTTTCCCAATGCGGGCACTGGGCTGGCCTGTGGGTTGGCCAGAAATTTATTGGCCGGGGCGATAAAACCCGTGCTCGGCTAAAAAGGCCAAATCCATGCCCTGCTTACCGCTTTCAGCGGCCTTGTCGCCCAACAGTAAACGCTCCAAATAGCGGGCGATTAAATCGACTTCCAAATTCACCTTGGAACCCGACTGATAGGTACTAAAAATGGTTTCGGCCGCGGTGTGCGGCACGATGGCTAATTCGAATTGATCGCCATCCACCGCGTTGACCGTGAGGCTGGTGCCATCCACCGTAATCGATCCCTTGTGGGCGATGTATTTGGCCAGTTCTTGGGGCGCTTGTAAACGAAAACGCTCGGCGCGTGCGTCACTGTGGTGGCTGAGTACCTGACCAATGCCATCCACGTGACCACTGACGATGTGCCCGCCCAAACGGCTGTTGGGTGTTAGGGCTTTTTCCAGATTCACCGACTGGCCCAATTTCCAATCGCCCACGGTGGTGTGGTTGAGCGTTTCCACCGACACATCGGCCCAATAGCCGTCGCCCGGCAGCTCGACCACCGTTAAACACACGCCATTGGTGGCGATGGAATCGCCCAGTTGCACATCGGCCAAATCCAGCTTGCCGGAATGGATGCGCAAACGTAGATCACCGGATTGGGGCTCCAATGCCACCACGCGACCTACGGCCTCGATAATGCCTGTAAACATGGCTGTGTTACCTCCGATTTTGCGGGCTTTGCTCGGTTTGAGGCGACAGCGGTCGGGCGGTGATTCGCCAATCGTTGCCCACTGCTCGAATGTCGACGATGTTTAAGTCGATTTTCTCCGACATCGACGCCAGCGGCAGGGCAATCAATGGCCGACCGTTGGAGCCCATTAGCGTCGGTGCGACAAACATAATTAATTCATCGACCAGCCCCTGCTCGACAAACTGCCCAGCCAGAGTGGGGCCGGCTTCCACCAACAACTCGTTGCAATCGCGCCGAGCCAACTCCGCCACCAGGGCGGGCAAGTTTACCCGGCCTGAGGCGTCTGACAAG
This sequence comes from uncultured Cellvibrionaceae bacterium, assembly GCA_964342265.1. Classification (GTDB taxonomy): domain Bacteria; phylum Pseudomonadota; class Gammaproteobacteria; order Pseudomonadales; family Cellvibrionaceae; genus Halioxenophilus. Next base: position 7,616 of record CAYFFE010000054.1, read on the forward strand.
TCCAGGATTTGCACGTGCGAAGCCACTGCGGCCTGCTGGTGGCGGGTAAGCCATAAAATGGGGTAAGGCTCGGCGAAGAAATCCTCCGTGCCCGATAAACCGCCAGCGCCGTCCAACACCACGCGCAACGGTTGACGAATGGACTCAGCCACAGGATGCCCCAACGGCGCAGCGCCAATATCGGGCAGTTGTTCGGTGCGCACGGTGAGGCGAGCGCTGTCGTGGGAGACCGTGGTGTGACCGCTGATCACAGCGCAACTCTGCGCGCGCAGCGCCTGTACTTGCGCCCGAGCCGCCGGCCCGGTAATCCACTGACTTTCGCCGCTGGCCATGGCGGTGCGACCATCCAGGCTCGCGGCCAATTTTATACGAATGTACGGTCGCCCCTGACTCATTCGCCGAATAAAGCCCGGGTTAAGCGCCTGCGCCTCGGACTCCAGCAGCGGGCCATCGACCTGCAACCCGGCTGCACGCATCATTGCCAAACCCCGCCCGGCAACCTGAGGGTTGGGGTCTTGCATGGCGTACACCACCCGCGCCACACCGGCATCGACCAATGCCTGACAACAGGGACCGGTGCGCCCCTGATGACTGCAGGGCTCGAGGGTAACGTAGGCGGTGGCTCGGGCTAATCGGGGCCGATGCTGCTCCGCCACCGATTGTAGGGCATGAATTTCGGCGTGAGGGCCGCCGGCCTGAACATGAAAACCGCGCCCGATAACCTCGCCCTGCTCGACAATAACGCAGCCCACACGGGGATTGGGAGAAGTGCTGTAAAGCCCCAGCCGCGCCAATTGCACGGCCTCGGCCATATAAGTTAAATCGTCGGTGGAGGTGGTCATAAACGAGGGGTTAATCGCCGCTTTCCAGGCGATCGATTTCCTGGCGGAATTCGTTCAAATCTTTAAATCGGCGATACACCGAGGCAAAGCGCACATAGGCGACTTCATCCAAACTGCGCAGGGCTTTCATGACCTGCTCGCCAATCACGCGGGATTTGATTTCCCGCTCGCCGGTGGCCTGTAAAAAGTGCTTAACCTGGGCGATGGCCGATTCGATTTGTTCGGCGCTAACGGGGCGTTTTTCCAGCGCGCGCAAAAAGCCTGAGCGCAATTTGGCCTCGTTAAACGGCTCGCGAATGCCATCGTTTTTAATGACACGCGGCATTAATAATTCGGCTACTTCGTAGGTGGTAAAGCGTTCGTGACACGACAAACACTCCCGGCGACGGCGCACCTGATCGCCCTCGGCTACCAACCGGGAATCGATAACTTTAGTTTCGATGGCTCCACAAAATGGACAATGCATGGCCGCCCTGACCTTGTTATGATGGCTGCCGCCTCGCGTATGACGAGGCGCACAAGCTTGCCAAAAGTTGCGGCATCTTAGCACATTTGTAAAAAAATACGCTGGAAATTGGCCTGTCTGGGGGTAAAAATCACGATGTTGTGGATAAAGGCGTTTCACCTGTTTTTTGTAATTTCTTGGTTTGCTGTACTGTTTTATTTGCCGCGATTATTTGTCTATCACGCCAACTGCGACGACGAAGCCGGCAACGAGCGCTTTAAAGTAATGGAGCGCAAGCTTTACAAAGGCATGGGCACTTTTACCATGATCGGCACTTTGGTGTTTGGAATCTGGCTGATCTCCATAAACCCGGGCTATTATTTCGCCGCCGGCTGGATGCACGCCAAATTAACATTGGTAGTTTTGTTGATTGGCTACCATCATTGGTGTGGTTGGCATGTTAAGCAATTCGCCAAAGATGCTAATAAAAAAGGCCATGTGTACTTCCGCTGGTTTAACGAGGCGCCCGTCTTGGTTTTACTGGCGATTCTGATTTTGGCCGTGGTAAAACCGTTTTAAATTGCGTTTTTAGGCCTGCTCTTCAGGGACGGTACAAGGCCCGCACACCCACAACAGGGGCCAATACTGATGATCACCAAACAACGTAAAACCACGCCCACCGTGTTAAGCCTCAATGCCTTGGACCCCAGTGGCATGACCGGCCTGCACGCCGATATCGAAACCTGCGCCAGTGTGGGCGCGCACTGTTTATCGGTGGCCAGTGCCATCATGGCTCGCGACACACAAGAGATAAAAGAAATTGTGCCCGTCGACCCAGGCTTAGTGGTGGCACAAACGCGAGCACTGTTAGAGGATATTCCAGTTTCGGTGATTAAAAGCGGCATATTGGCGAGTGTTGAAAACATCGAAGTTCTGCACTCCATTCTTATCGATTACCCCGATCTAAAACTCATCATCGAACCAGACACCCTCTCGGGCGAGCCCATCAACCAGCGTGAAATCAACAACCAATCCCAGGCCATTAAAGCGCTGTTAATGCCCAAAGCCTGCTTTGTGGTGATGAACTACAATCACGCCTATAAGTTATCCACCTCCGCCGATACCCTCGATGCCTGCGCAGCGGAGATCGTCGACTCTGGATGTGAGCACTTACTCATTACCGGCTTGCCGGCCAACCCAGAACAGGTAACCTGCAAACTGTTTGGCGAGCGTGGATTTATTCGCGGCTTTAAAGCCAACAGTTACCAAAGCGCGCCGCCGGGAGCCAACGCTATCTTCAGCGCCTGTGTAGCCGCCTACCTTGCCCATGGGATGCAAATTCAAGAATGCGTGGCCGTGGCGCAACAGTTTACCCGCGAGGCCATTAACCAAGCCCGTTACTTGGGCATGGGTCAAGCGGTGACCAATCGCATGCACTGGGCGGCCGATAACAACAAGAATAAAGCCTAGGGCCTGTTAAAAACCGCCATCTGTGCACAAAAATCTGTGCGTATAAACACCGAGTACAGGGCGTGAACAGGCCGCGACATCTGCGTTATGATGCCCACCATCACTGTAATTATTATTCTCACACGAAAAGGATGACTTCATGAGCCGTTCCGAGTTGCTGTTTTCCCAGGCCCAAAAATACATTCCCGGTGGCGTTAACTCCCCGGTGCGCGCGTTTAAAGCCGTGGGCGGCACACCGGTGTTTTTTAAATCCGCCAAGGACGCCTACCTGTTCGACGAAGACGACAAACGCTACGTGGATTACGTGCAATCCTGGGGCCCCATGATTTTGGGTCACGCCCATCCAGAAGTTATCGCTGCCGTGGTGGAAAAACTGCAAAGCGGCCTGAGCTTTGGCGCTCCCACCGAAATTGAAACCAATCTGGCCGAAGAGTTGTGCCAGGTATTGCCGGCCATGGATTTGGTGCGCTTTGTTAACTCCGGCACCGAAGCCACCATGAGTGCCATTCGCCTAGCCCGCGG
>CAYFFE010000054.1:10994-25025 GCA_964342265.1 uncultured Cellvibrionaceae bacterium
GCCCAAGGTTACTACGGCGTCGACCCCGACATCACCACGCTCGGCAAGGTAATGGGTGGCGGCATGCCCGTAGGCGCGTTCGGTGGCAAGCGAGCCGTAATGGAACAAATCGCCCCACTCGGCCCCATCTACCAAGCTGGTACACTCTCGGGCAACCCCGTGGCCATGGCCGCCGGCTTAACCAACCTAAAACTGATCAAGGCCGAGGGTTTTTACGACGCTCTTGGCAGCAAAACCGAAAAACTCGTAAATGGACTGCGTGAACTGGCCAGCGAGGCCGGAATTCCGTTATCCACCAACCACGCCGGCAGCATGTTTGGCTTTTTCTTTACCGACGAAGAAAAAATTACCAACTACCAACAAGTCATGGCCTGCAACGGCGAACGCTTTAACCGATTCTTCCACGGCATGCTAGATCGCGGCGTATACCTAGCCCCCGCCTCTTTCGAAGCCGGGTTTATGTCCGCCGCCCATACTGACGATGATTTAGACTTTACGTTGAATGCCGCGAGGGAAGTGTTTAAGACGTTGAATTAATCGCGATCATTTCTTGAGTACTTATAAAACCTGCGAAGGGGGTGAGGATTGGTTTCGTCGCTAATCAGGATTAGCTAAATTTGCCAGATTTCTTTGTAAAGATTGCAATGGCTATTTCGGCTTTCACGTCCGCCAGTGAGCTGGCCATGTTTACCTCATACCAAGGCAGCGGGCCGCGAGCTATCGGGAGATCTTCATTATTAGCAGGTGGCGGGGGCTGACCACAACCGGCAGCTAAAAACCACACAGTGGTAAGCACTGCAAATGATTGCAGCGTATGCGTGAAAAAATGCAACGGTCATTACGGTTGCCCTAACGTACTAGTCGAGCTTTTAGTTTGGCGTAGGCTTGAGTCAATGCATCTACAGTGCCTAAATAAGAGCTGGTAAGCCGGTCCTCAATATTAAGTGTACCCGGGCGTGCTGGTTTGGCGTAGGTGGTATCTAGGCAGGGGACAACCTGTTCGTAGTCGATATGGCTGGTATCTAAGGCATAGACACTGGTGTAAAGGGTGGCCATGGTGGCTTGATCACGCGGGTCTACACGTCCAAACCCCTTCGGGTTTGGACGACGTTCCAGATCATCACGGGGCAGCTCTCGGAGCGAGGGGCGCCGCTTTGGGGGAGTACGGCAGCGGCCTATTCGGCTACATATAAAATATTATTGCGCAGCGTGTCCCGGTGGAGCTGTGCCAGCTTTTTAGCAATGGAGCCCAGCCCCTGCTGCACAGTTGTCCGAACTTTATTGGCGTCCGTGACAAACACCCTAATTAATTCCCTCAACGTTGCCTTTGAACGCTCTTTGTTTTCGAATGAATCAGTTCGATACAGCTCAATTATGGCCTCTTTAACTTGGCTATAATAAGCGGTAACAATAAACTGGCGCTCCGCATCGATCACCGCGTTGGCCAACTAATCACTAAACTGCCTGTAGGGCTTATTTAGCATACGGTAAGCATGGGCCATTTGTGCATTATAGTGCTTGACATAGTATTTTTGTGCAGTAACACCTAACGCGCGCTCACAGGTAAATTGCGAGTGCAGCGAGTAATTTATCCTTATGCAGCGCATTGTTAAATTTATGTACTTCCACACACTGTAAAAAGCCATCTTAAAAGTCCTTAATCAGCTCCCAGCTTCCGTTTGAGTTTATTGATAAAACAAATAAGCGAATATTAAAGTAATTTCCACCTTCTACATGATCATGTACAACAATGAAGACATCTTCAATACCATCGTTATTACTATCCCCAAAGCCCAAAATTTCAACCTCTTGATATCCCCCATCATGGAAGTAAGTTGATTTTGTTTTTGAATAAACTTCTACTTTAGTTATAGGTGTAACATCTGCCCAAGTCCTTAGCTTGCTGTCACAAGCTATTCGCATTGATTCCTTTGTCGATATTTGCAATGCGAATTTTTTTGGCCAAAACTTTGGAGTTACATTATTAAGAATGGCATTGGGCAAAAAACTCTCTTTGGAGTTTTGTGCATTTATTAAAAGCCGTGTCGCTTCACACATTATTTTAAACTCAAGATAAGCATACATCTCGCTGTCTCTTATTGTGCGAGTTGTAGATTTAGCTTTATCAAAGTAATCGGCACAAGAAGAAAAAACAGACTCCCCAGATTTCGTCTCCCTGACATCGATATCTGCATACCAAGGAGCACTAATTAGCTCTGACAAATCACTAACATTATTTAATGAAACATCCGATGACGCTAAAATAGAAGGCAGTGTAAACCCAGAGCTCCAACTAACAGGAATACTCTTTCTCTTTTCATTTGATTCATTACTAGCACAACTTGCCAATCCAATAGAGCAGAGAAAAATAACCGAAATACGCGCAAACTTGAACAATGAATATTTCATAGTCTTCCCAAGACTTATGGCTTAGCCGGATTTTTAACATTGGCCGCCGCTTTTTTAAATAAATCTTTCACGTATTTATTTCTTTCTGCTGAGATGGGCGACTTTCTGTTGGATTCCTTTGCAGCTTCAGACCAATCCTTTGCTTTCACCGCTTTCTTTAACCCTGGCCATTTATTGTTCAAATCAGTCATTCCGACATTAAAAATAATGTCAAACAATGCCAACCTGACCTCACTCGGATATGTCGCAAAATCAGGAAATATTCTTTTTAATTCACTTTCGAAACTATCGATATGCTTATTAGTTAGTGTATTTATATCTAAATCCGACAACTTAAGCTTTACGTACTTTTTGTAGAAAGAAGCTAAACGATTTTTTTGTTGTTTTTTACAGCCTCATAATCAGCCTTAATTTCATCCTTGGTGGCGGGCATATTATTAATTTTTTTAAAGTTTAACTTTTGTGCACTCGCTAAATCTTTGAGTAGGTGCCCAACCCCCACGGTAACATAGCCTTTCGAATCCAAATACATATAGTTAATTTTACCTTCATATTTTTCCATTTTTATTCGCAAAGTAGCTTTCTCTGTTGCTGAAACCATTCGTCATCTCCTAATCTATTGGTACTGAATCGTGAACCTTCGAAAATTTAATGCCCGCAGCATGGACCGACTGAGGCGAAGCGTAAGGGGGCCCAGGCCACAACGCGGCCAAGCATGGCTGAGATTGTTAGAACAAGTACCTTAACAACACAGTGCTTAACAACTAAATGCTTACCACTAAAAAGGTGGACCAAGCTATGTTCCGCTTAACTATTTATTCCGCAGGCCAAGAAGAACAAAACTGCCGAACGCGACCAACACCTTTAACTTTTTACTAGGGCCTGTCTACACCAAAATTAAACCACACGGCCGATTGCAGCAGAGTACTTTTATAGGGCAGTGGTGGCAGCGATGCGGTACTGATCACGTTACGAACAACACTGGACCAGAGAAACATCTCATCTTCTAGTGCTTCTCTGACAAATTCCGGGTTAATACCCACAGCGGTTTCAGCACTCATACTTACTAATCCCTATCGCCTAGCAATGGCGATTGTTTATTATTTGATTAAATTGGCATGGATTGGCTGCGTTGGCGCTGGCAAATTAATATGCCGGCTGCACATGCAGAGAATGTAACGCTAAGACGCGGTAGCTGTATAGTTGGGAGGCGCGAAATAGAAAAGCCATACCGCGCAATTTAACCATAAGCCCCTCAAAATAACTCCGAGATCACTACCGCATAGGGGCTGACATTTACTCCGGCACAGTCTGCATGATCACCATCCATAGCAATAACGTACGGCAATTAACTTAAGAATGAATTATCGTAGTTTTCTATAGAAAACAAAATCAACCACTTATGCGGGTTGATTTTGCCGGTTTTCGGAAAGGATTGTTAAAAAAATCGGGGTTTATCGCGCTTCAATCCCAAATTCGGCAACCACTTCGTCGATGCCAATTAACGAGCGAACACTTTCGGGGAAGATGTGAAATCCGGCCCATACCAAGCCTTGCACTTCGGCCATGGGTTCGCCCACCCATAGGCATTCGGCTTTTATGGCGACTTCTGAGCAGCCGTTGATGTGGCGTGGTAGCAGCAGTTTAATGGCGTAAACCCGTTCGACTTCTACACCGTTACCGGATGAGACCAATAAAAAACCACCGCTGTGTAGGTCTGCAAGTGTGCCCAATACTTTGCCGCTGTCGACGTCAAGTACCTGAACGGTGTCGTCCAGTTTGTGGCGAGTGTCCTGCCGACGATCCTTGTCTGAATTACGACTGATGTCCACCATGATCAGTGAACGCCTCCTGATGCTTTATTGGAATCTGAGTGCATGCTTTCGAATATATTTTCCAGAGCGCGCTCGAAGAAAGGTTTGGTGCTGCCGATAATGACTCGGGCTTTTCTGGCGAGCATTTCGCGCGCTAGTTCCAGGCCGGTTTTCATACCGACTTTTTTACCGGTTTGATCCACCAGCATATAGTGCGAAGTTTTTGAGTTGTACCAAGCCACTTTTAAACGTTTGCCGTGCTCGAATTCAAACCAAGTGCCGAATTCGATCATTTTTAAACTCTCTACCAAACGGGCTTCTTCGTCGCTCATGCGCTCTGCCGCGGCTTCGCTCTGGCCGGCTTTTTTGGCGGCCATGGCTTCGAGTTTTTGGCGCATGGGCGCCGGTGCGGCTTCTACGGTGCGCTTGGTAATTGCCGTTTTCTGTACGCGCGAAATAGCCTCGATGAGTTTTTTGCCTTTGGTTTGATCGTAACCAATGGTTTCTAACCCGGCTTCTAACTGATCGAGTAAATCGTCCTGAATTTCTAATTGTCGTGCACGATCGTCGGCGTTGTCTTTCGGTGTTACGCTCCAAATGACATCGTCCACCACTTGCACGGCGCGCTGCCAACTGTCGGACTTGCTGCCGTAGCGCAATAAAATAAAGGCTAAATAATCCGACCAAGGCTGCAACAATAAAAGCAACAATGCCGAGGGAATATCTTTGCCGTCGGTGCGTTTTTTAACTTCGTTATTTACGCGAATTTTTACTTCACGCAGTTTTTCTTCGCCGTGGACTTTTTCCATCGCCCGCTTTTCCATCAATTCCTGTCGGCGCAGGACTTTTTTGGTGTAGGCGCTAAATTCCATTAATAATTCGGCGAACAATCGAACGTCGTCTTTAAATTCTTCCAGCACACGCGATACGGTGGCTTTAATTTTTTCGTAAATATCAAACTGACTGGAACCGTCGTTGGCCACCCAACGCACTCCGGCTTCAGCCAAGTTGTTTAACAACAAGCGCGCGGGATGTTCGCTCTGCTCAAAAAATTCGGCATCGATAAAGGCCATTTTTAGATAAGGCGTGTGCAGGTAACTAAGCAGCGCTTTAACGTTATCGGGAAGGCAATCGTCGGAGAGCATGTAGTCAAACAACATACCCACCAATTCGATGATGTGCATGTCGTCGGCATCGACATGGCCATCTTCGGATTCTTTCGCCAATTGTTCGGTAAGCGCCTCGGTAACCTGGGCGACGTTAACTGGCCGAATATTATCGGTGGAGGCGTGGCGAATATTGATAATTTGTTCCTGCATGGATTGCAGGGCACCCACCAACTGCTGGTTGCTGAATACGGTCATGGGACGACCGCCCGCCGCTCCTCCGCCAACCGGCGCACCCACTGAGTAACGCGGGCTGCTGTCGAGCTGGCCACTGAACGCCGCTACCGATTGCAGTGGCACAGGACCACTGTAACTGGGCTGCGGAGACCGCTCGGTATCGACGTTGATGCCACCTTGACTTTGAATTTCTCGAATGGCGCGCATCAAGTTGGATTGATGCTCCTGGCTGGCTTCGGGATTAACTTCTGCGCCCTGCGGCATGGGTTGATCGTAGCCTGGCTCGGCAAAGCTGTCGCCGCCACCAAGATCGGTATTAAATGTGGCACCGTTACCTTGCTCGGAAGCGGCATTTTGCTGGTGAAAACTCAACTGTGGCAAAATACCTTCGCCAACCAAGTATTCATTAACAGCCAGCAATACTTGATCGAGTTCTTCGACGAAATATTTCTCGAAAACCTCCACAGCCATGAGTTTGGCTTTTACATCGATGCTGAGCAATTGCATGGCTTTTCGAAAGGCTTCGCAAAATTGTACTGGCGAGACGGGGTTGCTGGCATCAGTAATGTTTTTACTGCCCAACAGTACAGCCAAACGCTTATTTAGAGCCCACAACGGCTCAACGAATTTAGTATCGGCTCGGCGCGCCGCCGAAGAAATGGCAATGGCTTCTTCGAGTTCGTCATTATCCAACAACGACATGTTGGATTCGTCGCCGGTGGCTGGATGCGTATTGAGTTCGCCCTGCTTAAATTTAACAAAGCCCTCGGCCAAGGTGCCGCTAAAATGGCGCTGCAGCTCGTCAAGATTATGGCGAAAATGACGCTGCACATCGTAGTAATCGGCTTGTTGTGTATTGCTGCTGGCCGTGCGCGCTAGCTCTGCGATGCGTTCTTCCAACGCTTGATAAAAAGCGCGAAATTTTTCCTCAGAAAAATCAACCACGATCTTTTGGCACGACTTTAAACGTGCAACCAATTGTCGCTCGGCGTTGCTCTGCGGCCTTTGATCTTGGGTCTGCATAGTGCGCGTTCGGTTTGTCAAAAGTTCTTCATTGGACACGTTGAGTTACCAAATAATGTTGCATCACTGATGGGCTCTTACAGCACTGAGCCTTTTATAAAGCCGCAGCTTATCATTTACTTTCTAAGTCATCGGCTTACTAATGCGTAAAACTGCATAAAACGCGCCGGTAATCAGCGTTGCTCGATAAATCGTTGGGAGGGTACTGTAAATCAGCGACGGTGGAAGGGAGTGGGAAAAGAAAATCTCGCTCTCGTCCGTGCCAAGCTGGTATTTTTAGTCAACACCCATTTTGCAAAAAGATCTTGCACAGCCACTGCAAAGCCTATACTTTTGATAGACACTGGTGTCCGCTCCATTCCTCTGCAAGTCCTTATCCTTCAAAGTATGCACGTTTTTACGTCATTGACAAAGTTTCTGCCCTGCAGCAATTGTCAATAATTGAATACATGTCGCTCTATTTTTACGTATCCGCAGCCTTTTGGCACGAAAAATCCACTAAAAACCTATGTGACGGCGCTTTTGTGCCCAATTCGTGCAAATCAGTGCTTCCCTAAACCATACATCCGAATGAGATCGGGTGGTTATTTCTTACTCTAGCTCAATAACGCTTCACCCCGTTGGCAAACCCAACTAATTGGCTGAATAGCCGCTTAATTATTGGGTGGATTGGCCAAATAGCGCAGCTTTGCTTCTAAGTCGTCGTGCTGGCCGTCGCTTTTTGACAAAAATCGCAACCCCAAGCGGGCAAATTCACGCGAGGCAGGCCATTTGCCCAGCTGCAAATAGCTCTCGGCCAATACTAGGTACAAACGGGGCTGGTAGCGATCCAGCCGCAATCCTCGCTCAGCCAATTCGATGGCGGTGGACCACTGGCGACGGGCTTGGGCTTGCCGGGCTTCCCGTAAAAGCGACTCTACGATGGGCGCGGTCGAGCGCGAGCGGGACTCGTTAAGCTCGGGTTGTGTAGGCTCCCCCGCTGTTGGCTGGCCTTGCGGTTTGCCCGGCACGTTGGGCTCTTCCTGCACAGGAGCCGTTGTGCAGCCCGCCAAGATCATCGCCCCAATTACTAAAAGCCCTAATGACCAACGGCTTTTTAGGTATTTTCCCATCATTAAATTTTTTCCAATTACTGTTTGGCCGGGTTGTTCGATGATTAGTTATTTAACGCCAAAATCTTTGCCACCAGAATCGCTGTTCACGCCCTATCCGATCGCATCGGCTGCGGTGGCTTGGCTCAGTGCCCTCAATAAATGGCAACAAGACCGCACCACGGCAGTTCTCATCGCTTAACAAGCCCGTGGTGGAATCAATCCATACAAACTGCACAGCTTCGGGCTTAATGCGATCGATACCCAGCGTGGGCATGTCTTGCAATAACTCCCGCCAAACGGTGAGCGCACCGGTAGCACCGGTTAGGGGTAGCGAGCGATTATCGTCGCTGCCGAGCCACACCACCCCCAAATCCGAGCCACTGTAGCCGGCAAACCAACTATCACGCTGATCGTTGGTGGTGCCGGTTTTGCCGGCCAGCGCCAGTGTTTCGGGCAGTGATTGATAAAGGCTCTGCACTGTGCCTTGGTGCGCGGTAATTTGCAGGGCGAAGTCGATCAAATAAGCGTGCTCGGCCGATACCACGGTTTTGGAGGCCAGCGGGTAGCGATTGAGGCGCTCGCCGTTGCGATGATACACCGCACGAATGGCGCGCAATGGTGTAAAAATACCGTCGTTGGCCAGCGTGTGGTAATAATTACTAACATCCATCGGCGACAACTCAATGGCTCCCAGCAACACCGATGGCAGAGGCGCAAATTCGTGCGGCACGCCTAAACTCTGCAGTGTTTGCAGCACATTATTTACACCCGCATCTAAGCCTGTACGCGCCGCCGATTGGTTGTACGATTTGGCCAACGCCAAATACAGTGGCACCTGCCCGTGATCCACGCCGGAAAAATTCTCGGGCCGCCAGTGATCACCCGAATCCAACGCCACATCAACCGGGGCATCATCCACCATGCTGGCCAGAGTGTAGCCCTGTTGCAACGCAGTGAGATAGAGCGCCGGTTTTACCAACGAGCCCACCGCCCGCCGTGCCGACAGCGCTCGATTAAACCCGTGATAGCGTGGATTGCGATCGCCCACCACGGCCTGGATTTCACCGCTACCCACCGAGGTCATAACAAACGCGCCCTGCAGGCTCTCAGCGGGCAGTTTGTATTGCCGCTCTAACCGCTCGATTTGCTCAGCCAGGGCTTGCTCGGCCATGTGCTGAACGCTGGGGGCGAGCGTGGTGTAAATTTGCAGCCCTTCCGATTGCAGCGACTTTAATGGGTAATCGCGCAGCAACTGTTGTTTTACCAGGGCGACAAAAGCGGGATAGGCGTGTTGGCTTTGCGGTGTATCCACCAAACCCAGCGGTGCTTTTAGGGCGTTGTTGTGTTCTTGTGGGGAAATCAATTCGCTTTGGCGCATAACATCGAGCACCGTTTCGCGCCGCCCCAGGGCGCGTTCGGGATGACGCCAGGGATCATAATAAGAGGCACCTTTGGCAAGCCCCACCAACAGAGCAATTTCCTGCGTGGAGAGATCGCCAACCGCTTTATTAAAATAAAACCGTGCCGCCAGCGCAAAACCGTGCACGGCCCGCACACCACTCTGCCCCAAATACACTTCGTTTAAATAGGCTTCGAGAATTTCGCTTTTACTGAAATGCCATTCCAGCGAGAGCGTCATTAAAGCTTCGGTCACTTTGCGACCAAGATTGCGCTCGTTGGTTAAAAACAAATTTTTAACCAGCTGCTGGGTCAGCGTGCTGCCCCCTTGCACCACACCCCCGGCTTGAATGTTCGCCAACAGCGCCCGCGCCACAGCGCGAAAAGAAATGCCGTGATGATGCAAAAAATTGCGATCTTCCACGGCGATTAAGGTCTCGCCGAGCAAAGGCGGAATATCCTGCAAGCGGGTGAGAATACGATCCTCGCCACTGGCCGGCTGAATAGCGCCAATTTCTTTTGGCTCCAAACTGGCAATGGCAGTACTGGCATCAAGCGAGGCAATCGTCGCCTGCCCATCGCTGCCGGTAAATTGCACGGTGAGGGTTTGCTCGGGCGTTTGTTGCTCGCCCACACCATAGGCGCGGCGTTGAATGGTCACCGTCGAACCCTGCCAGCGCACTTGGCCAGGCCCGGAAATGCGTTCGACCGATTGATAATTGAGCCCTTCCAGCTCCAACTGCAACATGCGTTTGGATACCGGCGCGCCTGCGTATAACTCCAGTGGCCGGCTGTAAATGCGCGCCGCAAGCTCCCATTTACTGCCGGCAAAACGCTCGCGCACGGTGTAATCCAGCCACAACCAATACACTGCCACAATTAATATCAGTGCCATCATTAGCCAAAAGCTGACCATCAAAATAACGCGTCGCAGGCTCGACGGCTGGGTTTTACGCGATCTGCGGCGTGAACGGGTTTTGGCGGCTGTTTTCTTGCGGGGCTTTTTTTTAGAAACCATATCTGATCAATTAGGGGCGGAGTCGGCTCACAGCGAGCAACAAACAACAAGTCTTTGATTATCTCACAAAATCAACAACTTACGGGAGATAAAAGCGTACAAAGGCGAGCTGACTGGAGGGATTCGTGGGCAGTGTCCTTAAGAGTGCATGAAAATTTTGTTAGCCTATCGGCTCAGTAAACGCCTGCTCACCAACGAGCGGCGTAAATTCACCAGGCGCTTTCGGCGAATAATGATAAAGACAACCCGCCCTTGAATCGGTTTAGCGCCGAGATAAAAAAGGACTAGGACACTATTGTGAAAGAATACGACATCTATGCCATTGGTAATGCACTGGTTGATACCGAAATCGAAGTCACCGATGAAGATCTCGCCAAGTTCAACATCGAAAAAGGCTTTATGACCTTGGTGGACGAAGAGCGCCAAGCGGAATTAATGAAGCTGTTAGAAGGCCACCTAGTTGCCTCGCGCCGCGCCAGTGGTGGCTCGGCTTGTAACTCCATCATCGCCGCCAGCTATTTTGGAGCCAAAACCTTTTACAGCTGCAAATTGGCCGAAGACGACAACGGCGCGTTTTACCTAAATGACTTGGAGCGCGCGGGTGTGGATTATCTGCCGGAATTTGCCAAAAACCAGGGCACCAGCGGCAAATGTTTGGTAATGATCACGCCCGATGCCGAGCGCACCATGAACACCTTTTTGGGAATTAGCGCGGAAGTCAGTGTGGAGCAATTGCACACACCGGCCATCGAAAACTCCAATTACGTTTATATTGAAGGATATTTGGCCGGCTCCCCGAGTGCCACCGAAGCAGCCGTGCGCCTAAAAGAAATTGGTAAAAACAGCGGAGCCAAAATAGCGTTAACTTTTTCTGATCCGGCCATGGTGAATTACTGCCGCGACAACCTCGCTGCAATTATTGGCGATGATGGCGTGGATATTTTGTTTTGTAACGAAGCCGAAGCCATGGGCTATACCGGCAAAGACAACCTCGACGATGCCGTCGAAGCCATCAAGCAGCACTGCAAAACCTTTGCGATTACGCGCGGCGCAGAAGGTGCTTTGGTATTCGATGGCGAGCAGCTGCATTCGGTGGCGCCGCACAGCGTAAAACCTGTTGATTCTAACGGTGCCGGAGATTTATTTGCCGGCGCGTTCTTGTACGCGATCAGCCACAACCACAGCTTCCCGGAAGCCGGTAAATTGGCAAGCCTAGCCTCGGCCACCCTGGTCACCCAATTTGGGCCGCGTTTGGACCCCGAGCAGTACCACGACTTGCGCGTAAAAGCGTTGGGCGAATAATTCGTAATCGATCCGTAATTAAAACAATGGCTCAATCGAAACGGCTGGATTAATTGCCCATTAATTGAAGAGACATCCGCCAGAATGTGATGTCTCTTCAGTTTTTTTTGCTTGCCTTTTGCTCTCTAAGGAGTAGGATTGAGGTGTTTAAATTTCGGTAAAATCTTGTCACTTGTCATACCTCTTCGTACGTCCACCCGCTCAAAGTTGTTGCCATAACCCTTGGCGGTGCCACGTCTTGTATACAAAGCAACAAACCGTGTTTAACAATTCAGGAAACGCTTCCACGTTTCGCAAGATGCCTATTGGCGAATTACACACTCCTACAGGACACCCATCATCATGAGTAAATCTATCGGTACCGTTAAATGGTTTAACGAAACCAAAGGTTTTGGTTTTATTGCCCAAGAGTCTGGCCCAGACGTATTCGTTCATTACAGCGCCATCGAAGGCGACGGTTTTAAATCGTTGGCTGAAGGTCAAAAAGTTGAAATGAACGTTACCGACGGTAAAAAAGGCCCGCAAGCCGAGAATGTTGTAGCCGTTTAATTGATCGACCCAGCCTTGGGCTGGCCGCGTTTTTTAAACGCCTTTTGCTCGACCAAATTGCTAACACCCCGGCAATAGTTTTGCCGGGGTGTTTATTCCCCACTGTCTGTTTATTCTTACAGGCACGCAAATCCCTACTCTGCACCGTGTTTTTATTCTCTTCTTTTATAAAATATCCGCTATTGGATTAGACGACCCGTCAATTTAATACGGTTAATTACGCGCTTATTTAATTGTCATACCGCACACCAGCTTGCCGCCAAACCGGCCATGCTGCATGATGTCGGCACGCGATTCTTTTTCTGTGCTATTTTCTATGGCGACTATAATGACAGTCAGCCAACGGGAGTTAAGATCATGATAAGAGCAGTATTCAATCGTAAAGGCGGCGTCGGTAAATCCACCATTACCTGCAATCTCGCGGCAGTGGCTGCCAAGCAAGGTAAGCGCACGTTGGTAATCGACACCGATCCACAATCCAACAGCACTAGTTATTTGGGCCACAATGGCAACGACGAGGTTGTTGGTATCTCAGAGTTTTTTGATTCACAAATTAACTACAGTTTTCGCGATTTTAAAGCCGATGATTTTGTTAGAAGTACGAATTTCGAAAACTTGTATTTAATTTCCAGCAATCAGGGCTTGGTGGATTTGGAATCAAAACTGGCGGCACGCCATAAAATCTATAAATTGCGGGATTTCTTACAGGAATTAAACCAACTCTACGACGAAATCTACATCGATACGCCGCCCATTCTCAATTTTTATTCTCTCTCCGCGCTCATCGCTTGCCAAAAATGCTTAATTCCGTTCGACTGCGATGTGTTCAGCCGCGATGCATTATTCGATTTAATCAACACTATTCGCGAAGTGAAAGACGACCACAATCGCGCATTGGAAATCGAAGGCGTGATCATTAACCAATTTAATGCCCAGGCCAAATTGCCGACGCAAGCGGTTGAGGAATTAAAAAGCCAAGGGCTGCCCATTCTTGAGCCGTTTATTTCCAGCTCAATAAAAATTCGCGAATCTCACCGCGAAAACAAGCCTATGATTTTTATGACGCCCAAACACAAAATCAGCCAAGAATTCAGCGAATTGTATCAACGACTCAACGGCCAAAAAAATACAGCGCCCGTCGAGGCTCTAG
Organism: uncultured Cellvibrionaceae bacterium; assembly: GCA_964342265.1. Classification (GTDB taxonomy): domain Bacteria; phylum Pseudomonadota; class Gammaproteobacteria; order Pseudomonadales; family Cellvibrionaceae; genus Halioxenophilus. Next base: position 24,095 of record CAYFFE010000054.1, read on the forward strand.
GACAAGCCGCCGGGGTGCCGGCCTGATAAACCCAACGGCTAAATAGCGAGAACAGTGAGTTTACAAACCTCGTTGACTAGCTCTGTGATCAGTTCGCCGTAAAGTCGCGCACCATAAATACCGCGTTGTCGCCGTAACTGGCCGACAGCGGATGATCGTTGCGCGCTTGAAACCCAAACTTCGCCCAAAACGGCTGCGAGTTTTGCACCGACACCAACAGCGCCTGTTGAAACGACTGCTCGGCACGCTCTAACAAATGTTCAGCCAGTTGCCTGCCAATCCCGGCACCGGCGTGTTCTCCCGCCACCACCAGATCGTGCACAAACAAATAATCCCCAGATGTGGCTGCCTCCAGGGGCTGAAACAATTTGGGGGGATTGTGCGAATCCCAAGCGTGCGCCAACACATAGCCTGCCACTTCATGGTCGACCAGATAGGCAAAACAGGTGCTCGGCGATGCGAGCCAGCGACTGCGCAAGGTATCCAGCGATTCCGGCGCTATTTCAGAATAGGCCAGCGTCTCCAAACGATGAATGGCCGGCCACATTGCCGGCTCGATGGGTTGAATCGCCATAGGAACCTATTTTAATTATTTATGGAAAACCTAAATTCACGCATCCCTGAGCGAATCTTCGAGCGGCAATCTAAAATGACATTATCGATTGCTCTTAAAAACCCTAGGGCCTGTTAACCCTAATTAGGCGCCTCTGCTGGGAATCGTTTTTCTGCCCAGCTAGGCGCCAGGAGTGCGATGTAGTGGACCTACATAAACGACTGGCAACAACGTTGGGCGGAAAAATGATCCCAGCCCGTAGGGTTGAATCAGAAAATAGCTCACTCGTTGTTGTTCGCCGCTGATTTGGGCCCACCAAACTACGCGGCTCTCGCCTAGATTGAACTATTTTCTGAATCAACAGTGGCCCCTAATTAG